>NZ_JAUBTU010000072.1:0-38458 GCF_036705085.1 Microcoleus sp. B6-A1 | reverse complement strand
TATTCACCTGAATTGAATTTAATTGAGATTTTGTGGCGGTTTATCAAATATCAATGGCTCGAAATAGATGCCTACTCTAGCTGGCCATCTCTTGTTTCATCTGTAGAAAAAATTCTTAAAGGATTTGGAGATAATTATGTAATTAATTTTGCTTAACTACTTAGCATTCGGTCACAAGTTTGTCGATGTCTTCAACCGCCTGTTACCGGGCAAAATCCAAGCCGAGACACTGTTAGTGGCAAACGATCGCACGAAGCAGGCACTTCCATCAGGAGTGCGTGGTAAAATTATTGAACTTGTGGAAAACGGCGTGGATTTCTCGGTGTGGCGATCGGACTCTAGCTTATCAAGAGCAGCGACCGGGCAGGTTCATTTTATATTTTTAGGCAGGCTGATCGACTGGAAAGCTGTAGATTTGATGCTGGAAGCCTTCGCGCCCGTCGTCGCTCAAACTGATGCAGTCTTGGAAATCATCGGTGATGGCACATCCGAGGGGAACTCGAAGCTCAAACAGCTCGTTTAGGCATCGACAGCAGCGTTGTATTTAGTGGCTGGCTGTCTCACGACGAGTGCGCTCTCAAAATGCAACAAGCTCATGCAATGGTTTTCCCCACTTTGCGGGAATGCGGCGGGGCAGTGGTGCTGGAGGCAATGGCAGTGGGCTTGCCCGTCATAGCAACGAACTGGGGCGGCCCCGCAGATTATCTGAATTCCACTTGCGGTATTTTAGTAGAACCGACTTCTAGAGAAGGATTTGTCCAAGGACTGACAGATGCGATGCTCAAGCTCGCTCAGTCACCAGAATTACGGCAGAGTATTGGTTGTGCGGGACGGGAACGAGTCCGGCAGCATTTTGATTGGGAACGCAAAGTCGATCGAATACTGGAAATTTATCAACAAACGATCGACGATTGCCCCAAGCATTAGGTAGCCGACCATTAAAGCATAAAGCAGCAGCTTTCAACCTGAAAGCTGCTGCTTGGGGGTGCTAAAAAAGTATGTGGCGGCCCAAAGACCCCCCTCTACATCCTAGCTAGCTAAAAACGGGTTAACCCGTTTGTTTGGTTAACCCGCGAGCTTGGAAACATGCAGATCAATTAGTTTTGCACTACCAGCTTAACGTTGGCATTTTGCAAACCGCGCTGCTTGACTGCTGCCAAGGTCTTGTTAACTGCGTACTTCTGGTTGATGGAGTTGATTAACTCAGTTTGATTGTGCTTTTTGGCGACACCCCAGAGGTCGGCAATCAGGTCAAAAGAACCATCGCTATTGCGAGACCAACCCAGGTCATATTCGCCTTCGAGAATCGCCACGATGTCGGAGCGAACGCGCTGACCGTTATAGCCACGAACATCAGCTTCTGACTTGACTGAAATGCCCAAGTCGCGCAGGGAAGCTTTCAGGATTTCGGCATCGGTGATTTTGGTACGCAGTGTGCTAAAGTGAGACATTGGATTTCCTCCTAATACAACTGAGAGAGAAACAACAACGGTCTGGATTTAACGGTGCCGCTGGGCGGCTATTCAATCGAACTGCTAGCTGTTGCTAGCCTTTGCTCCTGTTTGGACCAGGAGAAAGCTTTTAGAATTCCATTCGCTGGTATTCAGCGACGGAAGACGCAGCGGGCCGTGCACGCTGTCTAGCCCAATCTCGCAGGGCGGTGACCTGTTCGGTCATTGTTTTAGACAGTGGCATTGTGGATTTAATGGCCGCGATGATGTCTAGCTGCGTAAACTCTCGATCTTGAGCGAAGGCTTCGTACATTGCGGCTACTAGCGCTTGCTCAATCTCTGCACCTGAAAAGCCCTCGGAAACAGTGGAAAGTTGCTCTAAATCGAAGCGATTAATTTCCCGACGGCGCTTTGACAGGTGAATCTTAAATATATCTTGGCGTTCTTCTTTGGTAGGCAGATCAACAAAGAAGAGTTCGTCGAATCGGCCTTTCCTCAAGAATTCTCCCGGCAACCGCTCGATTCGGTTGGCTGTTGCCATTACGAAGACTGGGGAAGTCTTTTCTTGCATCCAAGTGAGGAAGGAACCGAAAATCCGGCTGGAGGTGCCTCCGTCTGAGTCGGCCGAACCAGTGCCTCCTGCAAAGGCTTTGTCTAGTTCGTCGATGAAGAGGAGGGCTGGAGAAATGGATTCTGCGGTTTTGAGGGCATTGCGGAGGTTGGCTTCCGATCGACCCACCATCGAGCCGTCGTAGACTCTACCCATATCTAGCCTCAGCAGGGGCAGTCCCCAGAGGCGGGAGGTGGTCTTGGCAATCAGCGATTTTCCGCATCCGGGTACGCCTAGAATTAACATCCCTTTTGGTTGGGGCAGGCCGTATTCTCTCGCCCTTTCTGTAAAGGCGTTGGAACGCTGTCTCAGCCACCGCTTCAGCTCTTCTAAACCGCCGACTGCATCCAGGGTTTCGTCTTCTTCAATGAACTCTAGAATGCCGTTGCGCCGAATTAATTGCTTTTTCTCCGAAAGAACTATGTCTACTTCTTCTTCTGTGAGACGCCCAGTCGAAACTTGGGCTTTACGATAAACTTTTTCAGCTTCGTCCTTGGTCAATCCCAAGGCTGCTTTTAAAAGTTTTTCTCGCGCTTCTGTGGTAATGCGTCGCGATTTCGTTTGCTCCAACTGACCAGACAATACTTGGTTTAGTTCCTTCATGTCTGGCAACGCGAAGTCTAATACCACTACTTCCTTTTCTAGCTCGATCGGAATTTGCTGCAAAGGAGACATCAGTATAATTGTCTTTTGCGTTCCTTTGAAGTTGGCGATCGCATCGCGCAACCACCTCGTTACCGGAGGAGAATCTATAAAAGGATGCAAATCTTTGAAAATGTAGATGCTAGCGTTACTGTTGGGTTCTCGCTGCCTGATCACCCATTCAATTGCTGCCTCTGGCGAGACGGTGTTGTGTTGGGTGGTGGTGCGGGGTTGACCATACTCCACAATGCCGTGAGTTACAGTCCAGATAAATACTCGTCGCTGTGGTTTCGCTTGAGCTATTGTCGAAATTGCTTGCTCACACCGCTCTTCCTCGGATGTCACGAGGTAGATCAGAGGATATTGAGCTTGGATTAGAATACTGATCTCTTCTTGCATATTCCTCGACCCACTAGAGACGGTGCTATCTTTGCTGAATCTCAATGCTGCCATTAGCCCTCTTACTGAAATTTTCAGTTTTAGCTTTTTGGGGAAGCAAGGCATTCTTAGCAGGGAACCAATTCTTCCTCTCCCGGTTTTGCCGTGCTGGCACTGACGCCGGACACCTGCTTTACTGGAAGATCCTGTTCAGCCAATACGCTCGGCTGACTTGTTACGGATGCCAGTTCTCCATCTCGCATTACTACTGAACCCGTGCATTCTGGACAGTTGTATACCCGATGGGTTTGTCCGTAGGATGCTTCTACTTCGTCAACCAGTTCGGGATTTCCTAGGTAGAAGACAATTGCCCTTTCTGCAATTGATGACATCGGTTCAGTTTCGACTGCGGCTCGGATTTTGAGCTGGCGATGCAGTTCTGGTGGAAGATACAATGTAACTTTTTGCTTTTCTTGCATATGACAGTGAATTGACTTACCCGGGTATGTATATCAGATTAGCCACTTAATTCTTTGCTGTCAAGCCTCTATGCTGCTTTAGCGTCATCTTGTAATATTTCGTTACATTTGACGTAAATCTGGGGCCGTTAACAACGAAAAACTTAGGCGTGTAGCTGATGAGGCCGAGGTGCAGCGGCAGGTATGGGTAGCGTCAAGGACGATCGACCAACTATAAATATGAACAATAGATATATAGGAGTAGGGCCAACAAATTCTTTGAGTCGCCATCTGGGGTAAGGTGCGCCATCAGCACCCAGCCCGCTCATGAGTGCGCCGTAAGCGCCGGTGGACTCAGTACACAACGAAGTTACTAACTTTGGGCGTTTTGATTGTGAAACCAAACTCCCCCAAGCAGTTTTTATTGCTTTAAGTTGGAAAAAAATCAGAACGAGAAATAGCCGTTTTCGGCTTTTTATCGGGCTCAGATTTAACACACCTTGACAGGGCTAGCGATAAGCACCCTACCGTTAGACTTTTTGCAGACATTGTGTAAGCTGTTACGCACTTAATTTTTTTGCCCAAATTCTCGCTACAAGGACTCTAGGCTGCTAAATATTAAATTTCGATGGGTGTCAGCTTATCTTTAATAGGGCAGTGCTGGGTAATATATACTTGGATGCGGACCTGCTAAGCTGAAATTTTTAATTTTAGATATCAAAGAACTGACTGATGGATTTAGACCAACAGATTCAAGCATTGATCGAAAAAGCTCCGCCCGACGGTTCGACGCCACAAATCTTAAAGGCGATCGCCCCGGCCCTGGTGTTAATTTCCCAACAGCTACAGCACCTCGAATACTCGATCCTGCAAGCGGTAGACCAAAGTTGGGCGATCGTGCTTTTGAGCAATCTCAAGCAACCGGGACGGGAGAAGAGGGTGATTTATGCTTGGACAAGTATTAAAGATGCGTCCCAGGCTGCGGCTGCTGGGGGCGATCGCCTCAGACCGGTGCTTTTGCCTGTCACTCACATTTTATTTCAGATGATAGCTCTGGAAGGTCTTGACAGCATTGTTTTTTTTGAAAGTCCCGGAAATCAGGAAGTCGGGACGGAAATTCCTCGCGAGCAAGTACAGAGTTTAATTAACGTTTACTTGCAACAGTACCGATCGGCTCCACCGCCGGATATTGCCTAAACAATTCAATTTTCTATTAATTGGTAACAGGGCATTAGGCATGGGGAATTCCCCATTACCAATTCCCCATTACCAATAAAGTGTAACTTTTTAACCTCTAATAAAGTCTACTCAAAACGTATTCAGCCAAATCAATCAAAGCTTGACGGGACTCTGAATGGGGCAGCGCCGCTAAGTATTCGACGGCTTTCTGTGCGTGATTTGTGGCTAGTTCTCGCGATCGATCTATGCCTCTAGAATCTTCTACCAGTGCCAGGGCCTGCTCTAGATCTCCTTCTTGGGCAAATTCGCGTTCTATGAGAACTTCCAAGTAAGGTTTTTCTTCTAGGGCAAATAGTGCTGGTGCTGTCAGATTACCGCTTCTGAGATCCGAGCCTGCAGGTTTCCCCAAAGTTTCCGTTGAAGCGGTGAAATCTAATATATCATCTACTATTTGGAATGCCAAACCAATGTTCCGACCGTAGTTGTACAAATCGTCTGCTATTTCCGCTGAAACCTCGCTCAAACAGCCCGCTGCTTTGGAACTGTTGGCAATTAAAGACGCTGTTTTGTAATAACTTTTTTCCAGGTACGCTTCGATCGACAAGCTGGTGTCAAATCCATTTAGTCCCTGTTGAATTTCCCCCTCAGCTAAATCCATAATCACTTCTGAAAGCAGTTTGACTACTGGCAGGTTGTCGAGATTTGCCAAATGCCAGGAAGATTGAGCAAACAGAAAATCTCCCGCCAATACTGCGACTCGGTTGTTAAACCGACTGTGAACAGTCGGCACTCCCCGCCGCAGATCCGACTCGTCCACCACGTCGTCGTGTACGAGACTAGCTGTGTGGATCATTTCCGTGATTTCAGCGAGGCGGCGGTGTTTTTCCGTGATTTCCCGATCGGGCATAGTCGCCTTGGCCATCAACAGAACGATTGCGGGTCTCACTCGTTTTCCCTTTGTGCCGAATAAGTATTCTGCAGCCGCGTACAAGATGGGATGACGGGCACCCACTAACTGTTTTAAGTTTTCTGTCAACAGTCGCAGGTCTTCTTCAACCGAGGAAAATAGGAGAGTGCTAGAGATCATGGATACGCCGACTCAAGCCGTAAAGTAACAAAATTTTACATATCATATCTTTATTTTAAGGTACTTCTCTGCAATAGAAAAGAAAAATCTAGGCGATCGGCAGTTATTTGTCATCTGCCACCCGATGGGAGTCACCCGCCTGCCAGAGGCGAGTCGCCGGCTGTCAGAGGGGTTGCCCCTATTGTATCGAATTGTTAAGGACACTGCCAAAAAATCTCTAAATCTCAGAAACCCTGTGTTATTATGGGTATTAAGGATTTAAACAATTCTATACATTAAGTACAGCCAGACTGGCAGGTAGCTTTTAGGTGCCTGTAAAAGTTTCGTAGAGCCAGCCTTGTTAGTCGATCGCAGCCAAAATTTCTGGGACAGATTTTTAGTTCCTCGCGGCTAAAAGTTTTCAGAAGTTAAGAGTAGCGCATCTTATGTGCACGGTAGCTCAAAGCAGCTAAAGTGGATGGTTTTAGGCTGTTTAAGCATCTGTAAAGCAGTAAATCATTATTGATGACCGGGAACGCCTAAATGTTCCCGCAGGCTTGATATGGAAAAACAGCCTTCAGAACCAAGGCATGGTCTTGCGTGCTGACTTAATGTAGTAGGTCTTGAACTTGTCCTGCTCCTCCTCGTCCTTGACTTTTGGTTCTAATTATGATTTATCGCGATATTCCTCTAATTATTCCCATTCTGGCCGCCGGCTATGTAATGACTATTTATGTACTGCTGATGTTGGCCCAACGCAGCGCTAAAATAACTCGATTAGGCGAGTAGTGTACTGCTGGGCAGCCGAAGTCGGCAGCAGCGTCCTCGCTTCACCCTTGAGAATTCGGAATACTCAATAATAACCCTGCCTTGAATGCTTGCGCGCAAAGGCAGGGTTATTATTTACAATTGCGGGCACCCTGATTTTCTGGGCTGCTAGTTACTGCAACACATAGCTACAGTTATCGATGTTCAATACCCACAGCCTCTGAGGCAGGATATTATATTTAGTAGCAGCTTGTATCGCTCACAGCAAGTTTCATGTAAGGGAAACCCTGCCAATGTTCCGATAAAGCTATTAAATTACTCTCAAAAAAGCTGAGTTTGAAGTTGTCGGTTATTGTGGCAAAAATCGCCATATTCCTATTTTGTAGGGCAAGAACTTACAGAAATAAAACGATAAATTTATGAATCTAGCAACCAGCTTGCTCAACAGAAGGAATCCCTAAACTTGCACGGCAATCAAATATTTCATCAAAGGGTGATTAAAGGGCTGATTCAGGCAGATAGTCTCTGCGATTTATTCACCTATTCCCAAGAAAATAATTTGCTAGAGAGAGCCACAAAAGTAATTTTTAATTTAAATAATTATTCTCGCTCTAAATGTAGGTAAAAACTGTAGGTAAAACAAATAATTGCCAATATTACTGAGCCATTAAAACTCTATTAAGTTTTGATTAAAAGAACAAAAACACAGAGTATAATTTGTCATAAATTATCACGCTCCACTGCCTAAATTGTGGTCTGCTCCAGACGAAGTAAAATAAATTTTCATAAATATGATGCACAATGGTTTACAAGCGATAGAGAATGGCCGAGTTTTAAAAGTAGAGGTGAGAGCCGAAAATCAGAGCCTGCTCGTCACTGGCAACTGAATTACCCGGGAATTTAGCCACGAATATTTGATCCGTTCTTTACCACAAAACCCCCCGACGAAGGTAGGGGGTTGGGACGGGAGATTGTTAAAAAAAGTGTGGAAAAACATTCGGGTAAAATAGAAGTAACATCAGTTATCGGTCAAAGGACGTGTATTGTGTCAATGCCGATCGCCGTTTAGCGCGATCGCACTAAAAATCATACCAAGGCGCGACTAAAAATACAACTCTAGACCGATGTCAAAGCTGGATTGCGGTGAGCGTACCGCGACTGTAAAATCGGAAATCTAAAATGGTATGAAGTGCCGGTTCCGCCTGCATCTATCCCCCTTGATTTGCCCATGTCAACAACAGTGTCTGATACCCAAAGCTTGCTAGAACAGGCGATCGACCCCAAACTGCCGGTGTTGCCTCCAGACACACCCTTGAAAGTCGCAATTGCTGCCATGACTCAGGCGAGTGCCAGTTGCATTTTAATCGCGTTTGAGCAGCAATTGCTCGGAATTTTTACAGAACGCGATGTTGTGAAAATAACTGCTAGCGAAATACCGCTAGCAGGGGTGGCAATTTCTGAGGTGATGACTGAAAACCCGATCGCCCTGAACCTCGATAAAGCGGGGAGTATCTTCAAGGTATTGAGCATATTGCGATCAAAAAGAATCCGTCACTTACCCCTTCTAGACGAAGGTGGCAACTTGCTAGGCGCTATCACCTGCGAAAGCATCCGTCAAATCCTCAAGCCGGCAGACTTGCTGAAAATGTGGCGCGCCGAAGAAATTATGACTACACAATTAATAGTTACCTCAAGCAGCGCCGCCGTTTTAGAAGTCGCAAAACAGATGAGAACCCAGCGGAAAAGCTGCATAGTCATTTGCACTGACAGCGACAACAAAAATCAGAAACCTGTGGGCATAATTACAGAACGCGACATTGTTAAATTCCAAGCTTCTGGACTAGATTTCGCACGTACTCCCGTCACCGCCGCGATGAGTTTTCCGCTGATACCGTTGCAGGTAAAAGCCACCTTGTGGCAGGCTCACCAGTTAATGCAGCAGCACCATATCCGACGCTTGGTGGTGGTGGACGAGGAAGGATATTTAGCTGGAATTGTGACTGAAATTAGCTTGCTAGAGGCCTTAGATCCGGTAGAAATGCACGCCAATGTCGAGCTTTTGCAGGAAACAGTTGCCGACAAAATTCAGGAGTTGAACAAAATGAACGAAGAATTGCAAATAGAAGCGTTGCGGAGGACAGAAGTCGAGGAAAAATTGCGAATTTTAAATGATAATTTGGAAGAACAAATCAAACAGCGAACTTTAGAATTAATTAATGCCAACAGTCAGTTAAAAAAGGAAATACAAGACCGCACCACCGCTGAAGCTGAAGTTCGCCGCCTCAACACCGAACTCGAACAGCGAGTTCTAGACCGCACGGTTCAACTAGCAGCTAGTAACGAAGAATTGCAGCAACAAATTAGCGATAGAGAATTGCTCGAAGAAAAATTGCACTTTTCTGAAAGGAAAGTCCGCGCCGTTTTTGAAGCGATGACCGACATAGTTCTCGTGCTAGACAGTCAGCGGAACATAGAAATTCTTCCAACAAATGTGGCAGCGGTTTCTGAGCCTGATTGTGATATAGTCAGCTTGACCATCGAACATTTTTTTGACGACGACCACCCGGATGATTGGTGGGTGTTAGTTGAGCAAGTGTTAGAAACCCAACAAACTCTCAATTTTGACTACAGCTTAACAGTTTGTGGTCGCGAAATTTGGTTTTCTGCCTGCATTTCTCTGTTCTCAAAAGATGCAGTTATTTGGGTAGCCCGCAACATCAACGACCGCAAAATAGCCGAGTCAGCGCTGTGCCAAAAAAATGCAGAGTTATCTCATACCTTAGAAGAACTGAAGCGGACTCAAAAAGAACTTATTCAATCAGAAAAAATGGCAGCCCTCGGACAGTTAATTGCCGGAGTTGCTCATGAAATCAATTCTCCTTTAGGGGCGATTCGCTCTTCTGTGCAGAACATCGCCGACTTCTGGACGGAACAATTGCAGCAGTTGCCGATATTTTTCCAACAACTATCCCCGGAACGGCGACAGGATTTCTTTGCTTTGCTACACAAGTCCAGCCAAGAAACAGATACATTATCTAGTAAAGAAAAACGTCAGTTAAAAAAAGTTTTGCAGGGGCAACTAGAATCCGAAAAGATTGACGACGCCGCCAGTCTTGCCTGTACTTTATTAGATATCGGCATCGGCAATAATGTAGAACCTTTTTTACCTTTGTTGAAAGACAGCAAAAGTCAAAATATTGTACAAACAGCCTACCAATTTGCTACGGTACAAAAAAGCACTAAAAATATTGCTACGGCCACAGATAGGGCAGCCAAAATCGTTTTTGCTTTGAAAAGCTACTCTCGCTACGACCAGTCTGGCTCCAAGACGCTGGCTAATATTACCGACGGTATTGATACTGTTTTAACGCTTTACCACTACCAAATCAAACACGGTGTGGAAATAGTCAGAAACTATGGTACTAATTTGCCCTCTGTGCTATGCTATCCTGATGAACTCAATCAAGTTTGGACAAATTTGGTTCACAATGCTTTACAAGCGATGGGCAACAAAGGCGTGTTAAAAATTGATGTAAAACACCAAGCAAACGCAATATCAGTGAGTATTGCCGACAGTGGGCCCGGCATTCCTCCAGAGATTATGCCGAGAATTTTTGAGCCGTTTTTCACAACTAAACCTCCAGGGGAAGGCAGTGGTTTGGGATTAGATATAGTTCAAAAAATTCTCGAAAAACACCAAGGTGAACTGCAAGTAGAAAGCGTGCCTGGTCAAACAAAATTTACTATATCCTTGCCTGTCGGAATCCCTTGATAGCACTTAAAGAAATAGGTAAATGCACCCAGTCTTAAAATTTAATAGAAGTAAAGTTTTATGCCGAAACCAGTAATTTTGTGCGTTGACGATGAAGTTGTGGTCTTAAATAGTTTAAAAATTCAACTTAAAAAAGAATTTGGGGATGCTTACCTCTATGAAGTAGCAGAAAATGCAGATGAAGCTCTGGAAATTATGGAGGAAATTCAAAAAGAAGATGAAAGTGATATTTTGGTCATAGTATCTGACTGGTTAATGCCAGGGATTAAAGGAGATGAATTTTTGATTATGGTTCACCAAAAATATCCTAAGATTGTGAAAGTCATGCTGACCGGGCAAGCAGACGAAGTAGCAATAGCACGGGTGAAAGAGCAAGCAAACTTGCACCGTTGTTTGTACAAGCCGTGGGAGCGCAAAGAATTAGTAGAAACTATAAAATCTGGTTTGAGAAAAATATGAACAATAAACCTGTGATTATTTGTGTGGATGACGAACCGATAATTCTTGAAAGTTTGAAAATTGAGTTAAAAAAAACCCTGGGGGAAGAACACTTATTAGAAACGGCTGAAGGCGGCGAAGATGCTTTAGAGTTAATCGAGGAATTGCTGGCAGAGGGCTGCGAAATCGTTGCAGTAATTTCCGACTATCTGATGCCGAATATCAAAGGTGACGAATTGCTGAAGCAGATTCACATAATTTCGCCAAAAACTATCAAAATTATGCTGACCGGGCAAGCAGACCTAGAAGCAGTGGCGAATACTATTAAATATGCTAAATTGTACCGCTACATATCGAAGCCTTGGCAGTCCGAAGATTTGAAGTTGACGGTAAAAGAAGCGATCAACAGTTATTTTAGGGAGAAGCAATTAGCGGAACAAAATGCTCAACTCCAAAAGCTGAATCAAGAATTGGAAACTTTAGTCGAGGAGCGGACTGCACAACTGCGCTTGTCTGAGGAAAAGTTTGCTAAAGCTTTTCGTTCTTCTCCCAACCCGATTGCTATTACCAGACTTAATGACGGTCGTTATTTAGAAATTAATGAGGCTTTTTGCCAGACTATCGGTTATTCAGCCGTAGAAATCCTCGATCGCACGGCGCTTGATTTGAATCTTTGGGAAAATATACAAGCCCGCACCGAGTTGTTTAAAATGTTAGATGAAAAACAAATTATTCTCAACTACGAATTTGATTTTCGCACTAAAACAGGGAAAATCCGAACCGGGCTGCTGTCAGCAGAAATCATTGACATTCATGGCGAAACCTGCGTGATTTCTGTGATTCAAGATATTAGCGATCGCAAATTGGCCGAAGAAAAACTCCGAGCTGTAGCGGCTTCTTTAGCAGCAGCGCAAAGAATCGCCCGTGTCGGTAATTGGGAATGCGATTTCTCGGCCAACACAACTACTTGGTCGGAAGAGTTATCTCGGATTTTTGGGATCGATCCAACCCAGCCTGCGCCCACACTGACTGAGTTTTCGCAATACGTGCATCCCGACGATCGACAAAAGTGGCAAACAACGATCGACACTGCTATTGCTAGCGGGCAATCTTACACTTTGGAATATCGAATTTTGCGCCCGGAACCGAAAATTGCTGCGGATAATTCCCCGTCACAAATAAGTGAAGCCGGCTTCATCCGCTACATCGAAGCCAGAGGAGAAGTAGTTGTCAATCAACAAGGGCAAGTGACAAAAATCTTCACAACTTTGATGGACATTACCCCACGCAAGCTGGCAGAAATAGCCCTTGCAGAGAGCGAAGAAAAATACCGTCATTTAGTTGAAACTTCCCAAGATATTATCTGGTCTTGCAATGCTCAAGGGCACATTACTTTTGTGAACCAAGCAGTTAAAAAAATATACGGTTACGAGCCTGAAGAAATGCTCGGCTGTTCTTTTAGCGATTTCTTGGCACCAGGAGAAATAGACTGGAAATGGGAACTTCAGCAGCGCTTGCTGACGGGAAAAACTGTGTTTCAGTACGAAAATATAGTATTAGGAAAAGACGGCCGAAAGATTGATGTAAATACCAAGGCGATCGCGCGCATGGACGCTGAAGGAAATATCATCGGCACAACAGGCACTGCTAGCGATATTACCGAACGCAAACAAGCTGAAATAGTCCTGCAAAAAGCCAAAGAAGAAGCCGACAGAGCGAACAGGGCAAAAAGCGAATTTCTCTCGAATATGAGCCACGAATTGCGAACTCCCCTCAACGCAATTCTCGGTTTCAGCCAACTGCTAGCCCGCGACCCAGACCTCGGTGCCGACCAACAGCAATACTTAGGAATTATTACCCAGAGCGGGGAACATTTGCTCGTTCTGATCAACAATATTCTGCAAATGTCAAAAATTGAAGTCGGGCTGGTGACACTTAATAACAGCACCTTCGACTTGCACAAAATGCTAAAAAATACTGAAAATATGCTGAAACTGCCAGCCGAAAAAAAAGGGTTGCAGTTAATTTTTGATTGCCCCCCCGATCTACCTCAATATATAGAAACTGACGAAAGCAAGTTGCGACAAGTATTGATAAATGTCGTAGGCAATGCTATTAAATTTACTGCGGAAGGGGGTGTTAATTTGAGAGTCAAACATGAGCTGATAAAAAATAAAAATCACCCAGAGATTTCGCCAAGTGAGAATTGCTATTTGCTATTTGAAGTGGAAGACACGGGTTCAGGAATTTCTGCGGAAGAAATGGATAATTTGTTTAAACCTTTCGCGCAAACAGAAAGCGGTAAAAAAGCTCAAGAAGGAACCGGTTTAGGCTTGCCAATCAGCAAGCAGTTCGTTCAGTTAATGGGAGGGAAGATGACGGTAACAAGCACCCTCGGCCGCGGCAGCATTTTTAAATTTGATGTTAAAGTTTCGCTCCCTAATGCAGTGGAAATTCAGGTGGCTCAAACAGCTCGCCGAGTTGTGGGGATCGAACCCGGACAGCCAGAATACCGGATTTTAGCTGTTGACGATCGCCTGGAAAGCCGCTTGCTGTTGGTCAGAATGCTGACATCGCTCGGCTTTGCGGTGGAGGAAGCGGAAAATGGCGTTCAAGCTGTGGAAATGTGGTCGAGTTGGGAACCTCATTTGATTTGGATGGATATGCGGATGCCGGTGATGGACGGTTACGAAGCTACTAAACAGATTAAAGCGCATTTGAAAGGTCAAGCAACGGTGATTATTGCTCTGACTGCAAGTGCTTTTGATGAGGAGCGATCGCTGATTTTGTCTGCTGGTTGCGATGATTTTGTAGCGAAGCCTTTTCGGGAGCAAGTGATTCTGGAAAAGATGGCTAAGTATCTGGGAGTCCGCTATGTTTACGATCGAGAAGCTTCGCTAAGTTCTGATGCTGCGGTGTCCGCCGAGGTTTCCACGGTAACTGAAACGGCTGATTTGGCTTTTACGCTCCATACTTCATTTTTGGAAGCTATGCCTGCTGAATGGGTTGATGAATTGTATTCTGCGGCGGATGCGGTTGATAACGAGGAAATTTTTCGGCTGTTGTTGTCGATTCCTCCTATTAATGCTAGTTTCCGCAGCGCGATCGCCGATTTGGCGAATAACTTCCGGTGCGATCGGATTATCGATTTGATTGAGGAGTTTAGAAATTGTTGAAGGATGAAAGAAGAAGGGATAATAGGGGCAGGTTCAGGATTATTGATGATGTAGGTCGATCGCCTATTTGTAAACTCGCCCGCAGGCGATAGACTAATTTACCTGTAGCCAAGCTCCACACCCTGCTAATCATCAGTCATTCCCAATTCTTTAATCTCACATATCAAATCTAAAATCTCAACTACGATAAGTTATGTAAATATCAAAGCAGTTGATTGAAGAGGGAGTGCTATAGTGACTATTTAACAAGTTTTCCTAATTTCAACAATTCTTAAATTAACAAAAAATAGCCAGCGATGACCAACAATCAAATAGAAGAAAATAAAGGCAACATATTAATTGTTGACGATACTCCAGAAAATTTGCAAGTTTTATCAGCAACGCTGTGCGATCGGGGCTACAAAGTCCGCGGCGTAATTAACGGCAAAATGGCAATCAGGGCCGCGCGCTCTGGTTGTCCCGATTTGATTTTGCTCGACATCAAAATGCCGGAAATGGACGGCTACGAAGTCTGCACCCAGCTCAAGGAAGATCCGAAGACATCCGAAATTCCAGTTATTTTTATCAGCGCTTTAGATGAAGTATTGGACAAACTAACCGCCTTTCAAGTGGGAGGGGTAGATTATGTCACAAAACCGTTTCATGTAGCAGAAGTTTTAGCGCGAATCGAACACCAACTGACTATCCAGAGGCTGAAAAAACAATTGCTCGATCGCAATAAAGAACTGCAAGAAGAAATAATAGAACGCAAAAAAGCCGAAGAAGCAGCGGCCGCTGCATCGCTCGCAAAAAGTCAATTCGTTGCCAACATGAGCCACGAATTGCGGACTCCCCTGAACGCCATCCTTGGTTTTACCCAAGTCATGAGCCGCGACTCTTTGCTCAGCCACGAAAATCTCGAAAATCTCCGAATTATTAACCGCAGCGGTCAACATTTACTGGAACTAATTAACGATGTTTTAGACTTGTCGAAAATAGAAGCAGGGATAATTGGCTTAGATCAACGCAGTTTTGACCTCTATCAACTCCTCGACACTCTCGAAGAAATGTTTCAAATCAAAGCTGAAACAAAAAAAATGCAACTGAGATTTTCCATCGAGGCTAATGTTCCCCCATATATAAAAACTGACGAAAAAAAGCTGCGCGTCTGCTTAATTAACCTGCTGGGAAATGCCATGAAATTTACTCACGACGGGGGCCGTATTTGGCTGCGCGTGAGCGTGGAAAGCAACCAGCCGCAGCAGCCGGCAGAATCGGAAAGTGATCCTAACTCAACCTCGGTCGAACCATTGTTAATTTTGTTTGAAGTTGAAGACACGGGAATTGGCATAGCAACAGCAGAAATTGATACTTTATTTGACGCTTTCGTGCAAACACAAGCGGGGAGAAAAGCTGGTGATGGTACGGGATTGGGTTTGACAATTACTAAAAAATACGTGCAAATAATGGGCGGAGATATTTGGGTAAAAAGTGTTTTAGGTGAGGGAACCAGTTTTAAATTTAATATCCGAGTATTTGGCGCTATTTCGTCTGAAATAACAGTGGCGACATTGCAGCGGGTGATAGGACTAGAAGCAGATCAACCCATTTATCGGATTTTAGCAGTTGACGACAATCCAGAAAATCGGCTGCTGCTGGTTAAAATGTTGCAACCAATTGGTTTTGAAGTCCGAGAAGCGGAAAATGGCTACCAAGCGGTTGAACTCTGGGAAAGTTGGCAGCCTCATTTAATTTGGCTGGATACGCGAATGCCAGTAATGGACGGTTTTGAAGCTGTCCGACAAATTAGAGCGAAAGAGAAACAAACTCAGTGGCGAACTGTAATTATTGCTCTGACTGCTAGCACTTTTGAGGAAAGAAAGGGCGAAATTATCGCCGCAGGTTGCGACGATTTTGTGCGGAAACCTTTTCTAGAACAAACTCTCTTTGATAAGATGGCTTGCTACTTGGGAGTGCGCTATCTTTATCAAGAGTTGCCCCGGCTCCCAGTGGGGGCTTTACGGCGTTATTGTGTGAACGAAAAACCCGATTCATTTTTCGGAGGGCTGCTGGCTCAAATGCCTCAAAGCTGGGTGAAGGAACTCCATGACGCAGCTAATGATGTTAATGAAGAGCTGGCGATTCAACTTGTCGATCGCATCTGGGAAAGTCATCCAACTTTAGCTGAGGCTTTAAAAGATTTGCTTGCCGATTACCGACTCGACAAGATAATGGATTTAACTCAATCGAGTTTAAAATAAATGGATAATAGCGAAATTAAAGTATTGGTGGTTGATGACCAACCAAGCAATCTGCGGTTCTTATCCAAACTGCTAATATCCCACGGCTATCAAGTTTACCGAGCTATTAGCGGTCAACTGGCGTTGAATGTTGCGATCGCCCATTGCCCGGATTTAATTTTGCTCGACATTAGAATGCCGGAAATGAGCGGTTATGAAGTTTGTCGGAGACTGAAATCAACACCAGAAACTGAACAAATTCCGGTAATTTTTTTAAGCGTATTAGATGAAATGAACGATAAATTACAAGCTTTTCGAGTAGGAGGCGCTGACTATATTACTAAACCATTTCAAGTAGAAGAAGTTTTAGCGCGCATCGACAAGCAAGTCCGCTTGCAAAAGCTGCAACAGCAATTAAAAGAGCAAAATTATCAACTGCAACAGTCGCAGTCGCTGCTTGCTAGCATATTAAATAGTTCCTTAGACTGTGTGGTGGCTTATTCTGCCGTCCGCAACAGTGAGGGAAATATTGTAGATTTCCAGTGGCTGTTGATCAACCCTGCAGCCGAAAAATTTTATGGTCTGCTATTAAATGAGATAGTTGGCAAAAATTTGTTAGCCCAAGTTTCCCAAGTTAGCAATAAGGGGTTATTTGATTTGTATGTTTCTGTAGTAGAAACAGGAGAAACTGTAGACCAAGAATTTTATTACGAACAGGAGCGAGATACAATTGTTTGGCTGCACATTGTGGCGGTCAAATTAAACGATGGTCTGGCAGTAACATTTCGTAATATTACCGAGCGCAAACGAGCAGAAATTGCCCTGCGAGACAGCGAAGAACGCTTCCGCGCCATATTCGAGCAAGCTGCGGTCGGCATAGCTAAAACCGCGCTTTGCGGTAAATTTATGCGGGTAAATCCCGGCTTTTGTCAAATTGTCCGCTATGCAGAATCGGAATTGTTACAGCAAAGTTGGCAGGCAATTACTCACCCGGATGACAGAGAAGCGGACAGAGAATACCTGCGCTCGCTGTTATCCGGAAAGATTCAAACTTTTTCTGTGGAAAAGCGTTTGGTATGCAAAGATGACGCAGTGCGCTGGGCAAATGTTACTGTTTCGGCAATGCGCGATGTCAAGGGGACACTGCAGTATTTGATTTGTGCGATCGAGGATATTTCCGAACGCAAGCTGGTACAAGAATTGCTGCAAGAGAGTTTAGACACTCAAACCCGCTACGCTCAAGAATTAACTCGTTCTAATGCCGAACTAGAACAGTTTGCTTACGTGGCTTCTCACGATTTGCAAGCGCCTTTGAGCACGATTGCTGGCTATGCTCAACTATTAGAAAAGCGCTTTCCCAACCAACTAAATGCCCAAGGGAATAAATTTATCCGCAATATTGTTCATTCTTGCGATCGGATGCAGGCGCTGATTGATGACTTGCTGGAGTATTCGCGGGTCGGGAGCAGTCAGAAACCTTTTGAAATGATAGATTGCAATCGAGTTTTTGAGGATGCTTGTGCTAATTTGCATTTGGCCATCCGCGAGAATCAAGCTTCAGTTACTAGGGGGAATTTGCCAAGGGTAAAAGGTGACTGTTTTCAACTGTTGCAACTGTTTCAAAATTTAATGGGTAACGCTATTAAGTACCGCAGCAGTGAAGCGCCGGTGGTGCAGGTGGACGCTTTGCGCCAGGGGGATAGCTGGGTGTTTTCAGTGCAGGATAATGGTATTGGGATTGCTTCACAGTACCATCCGCGAATTTTTCAGATTTTTCAGCGTTTGCACACCCAAAAACAGTATTCGGGAACTGGTATCGGTTTAGCGATTTGTCAAAGAATTGTCGATCGGCATGGCGGCCGCCTTTGGGTAGAATCCGAACCCAATCGAGGCTCGACTTTTTATTTTTCTCTTCCTATACCAAACTGAAGTCAATCGATTTTAGATTTTAGATTTTAGATTTTAGGTTTTAGATTGCAGATTTTAGGTTTTAGATTGTAGATTGTAGATTGTAGATTTTATATTTTAGGTTTTAGATTTTAGATTTTAGAATTGAAGAAAGCGACTCCACTGATAAATCCGGGGGCAAGTGAAGAGGATTCGGAGCTTTTTTCTCGCTCCACAGATGAATCCGGGGGCTTGTCACCAAATTGCTTGATTGTCACCAGTCCTTTACTTTAGCTTTAAATATCTTTATCTGTTCTTTACAAAAATGCTTATAAAGTGTAGCATATTCACTGATGACATCGAGCTATAAATCTATCAATATAAATCTATTAGCTCGATCCTTATACAACTTATAAATCAGCGGTGCGCGCAAGACTTGTTAATTTTTTTCAACTGTATCCAGAGCATCTTGCTTTGGGATGCAATAGTTTCCCTAGTAGTTCCCGGATCAAGATTTGTGATGTGTTTGCAGTTTGTAGGTTCTCGGACAGACTGCCAAGTGAAACAAGCATGATTCGCAAACCTTTGCAAATGCAGAAAAACGGTAAATTGCTGCAACACAATTTCAGTGTCCTCAGCCAGATTTACCGGATGATGGCAAGAGATGCTGTGCAGGTACTCAGACACTGCTTAAAGTTCAGCGACCTCACAAAAGACGTTCGTAGTGAGGCAAAGCCGTGAATTATCAAAAGAAAAAATTTACTCTTTTAATAGCAAACGATGACGAGCACACGCGCTTTTTGGTGAAGGAAGCACTGGGAGAAGTTCGATTAGCAATTACGAGCGAATTTGTGGAAAATGGAGAACAAGTCCTAGACTACTTATACCGTCGCGGTCAATATCTTGGTAGCAGCAATTGGCATCAGCCAGACTTGATCCTTTTGGATCTGAATATGCCGAGGCTGGACGGGCGAGAAACACTAAGTTTGATCAGATCTGACCCCCATTTGCAACAAATTCCGGTTGTAATGCTCACAACTTCCCACCGCAGAGGAGATATTTTGCTTTGCTACCGCTTGGGAGCCAATTCTTTTATATCCAAACCAGTAACTTTTGAAGGCTTGCTTGAAGTAATGAAGACTTTATGTGAGTATTGGTTTGAAATCGTTTCACTCCCGCCGGATATGTAAACTTTAATGGAAAGCTAAATCCATAGTTTGAGTGTATAGTGAATTTGATAAGCCGAAATATTTGCCGATCGCAAGTATCGCTCTCAAAACAAAAAAGTTGCCTTCGACCCGCTCCGAACGCTAGAGTTGTGTTAACACGTCACCAATGTCTGAAAATTTTGTTGGTTGAGGATGACCTCGGAGATCCCACAATGATCGAAGACCTTCTAGGGTCATTCAGCGAGTCTCTATTTCTTCTCCAAACTGTTAAGTCTCTGGAGATAGGAGTTGGGCGTCTGGAAGTAGACAAGTTTGACGCCGTACTATTAGATTTGTCAGTGTCAGACAGCTTGAGGGGAAGCGAGGATCTCGCAGTTTTGAAAGGGCGATGGCCCACATTGCCAATTGTGGTGCTGACAGATATCAAGGATGAAAATATGGCCCGGTCGGTATTGCGCTGGGGCGCTCAAGATTGTTTGGTAAAGGGAAGATTTCACAGAACTCTGCTGGTGCGGGCAATCCATTACGCCATCGAACGCCAGCAAATCGAAGAACAATTGCGGCAGCAGGCTCTGCGACAGCGGCTGTTGGGCAAAATGATCGAACATATTCGATCGTCAATAGATCCGGCAAGCATTCTCCAAAGTACCGTTGCAGAAGTGCGCCAATTTCTCCAAACAGACCGCGTTTTAATTTATCGCTGTCAGGATTGGGTGTCTCAATTGGACGGGGAAGAGCAAAAAGGTGCGATCGTCGCAGGTGACGGTTTGCCAGAAGGTTATATTGAAAACCCAAATATTAGTGCTGCTTTGGCGGTATCCTGCTTTATTTTAGTCGAATCCCAGTCGGTACAAGCAATAGCAGATGTCAGCACGGCCCCCTTGGCTGGCAGTTGCAAAGAATTGTTGACAGATTGTGAAATTGCAGCAGTTATAAGCGTACCAATTTGGCAATCAGGCGACTGGGAAACGGCAAAAGAAACACAAGAAACCACTGTTTGGGAAGTCGAGAAAAATCAAGATGCAGTGGAAAATTATATCTGGCCGCAGGCGAGTGGCAACCCGCAGGCGCAGGGTAAGAAGTTGCCGGATTCGATCGCAGAAAATGACAATAGTTTGTGGGGAATGCTGACAGCATACAATTGCAGTGGTGTCAGGGAATGGCAACAGTGGGAAATAGATTTTTTACAGCACTTGGCAAATCAAGTAGCGATCGCGATCGAACAATCTCAACTTTACCGCAAGCTAGCAATAGCCAATCAAAAATTGCAGCAACTGGCAACTACTGACGGACTGACTGGCATTGCCAATCGCCGCCAGTTCGATCGCGTTTTGAACTTAGAGTGGCGCAGATTGGCCAGAGAGGAGCTACCGCTTTCTTTAATTATGTTGGACATCGACTTTTTTAAACTTTACAACGAGTTTTATGGGCACCTGGGCGGGGACGATTGTTTGCGCCAAATTGCCGGGGCGATCGCCAGCGCCACCAATCGGCCTGGGGATTTGACTGCCCGCTACGGTGGCGAAGAATTTGGCCTAGTGCTGCCCAACACCAGCGCCCAAGGGGCAAACGCTGTCGCCCGGAAAATTTGCGACGGCATCGCCAGCTTGAAACTGCCCCACGCGCGATCGTCGATCGGCCCCTACGTTACCCTCAGTTGCGGCATTGCAACAGCGATTCCTTCTGCCCAGGAATCTCCCAACACCCTAATTCGCAGCGCTGACAGCGCCCTTTTTCAAGCCAAAACCGAAGGCAAAAATCGCATTTGTCACGCTAGCAATAACTCGGAATCTTCCCAGATTTTTATGTAAACGTTGAAGGCAATTAGTAATTAGTAAAATCGTGTTTTATTTTTAACTCACCACTCACAACTCATAACTCATATTGTTGACCTTTGCATCGGAATAATAATTTTCCGAGTGCAGTGCGAGCGGGATGCGATCGAGTGAGCCGGAGCAATAATAATGCTCGCTTTCAGGGTATAATTCTGATTCTACGGTATTTGATATTACTGAGATGTTGCACCATTCTCAATTACTTGTTTAGGAACAGGCTTTTCGGCCTGTTCCACAAAGAGTAAATTTTCTTGTGGAACAGGCCGAAAAGCCTGTTAAGCGAGAATGGTGCAAGATGTGAGATATTACCCATTTGCGCTTCCCAATTTCCAATTACCAATTGCTAATTTATTGCCCCAAATTTGAATTCCTACCAGTTAAATTCGGCTGCACTGGAATTTCAATCAAAAACTCCGCTCCCTCTCCCGGTGTCGAAATACAACTCAATCGGCCGCCATGCCGATCGACGATAATCGAGTGAGAAATCGACAATCCCAAACCCGTACCCTTGCCGACAGGTTTAGTCGTGAAAAAGGGATCAAACAGCCTCGATCGCACTGACTCCGGCATCCCCCCCCCGTTGTCCGCAATCGATACCGCTACGAAGCCTGCACCAGCCTGATAACTGCGAATAGCGATCGTGCTGGGATGTCGATCGCACTCCTCGATCGAACGCTGTTTGTCCCGTTCTTCCAAAGCATCGATCGCATTAATCAAAATATTCATAAATACCTGATTCAACTCGCCAGGAAAACATTCAATTTGTGGCAAGAGTTGGTAGTCTTTAACTATCTGAATTTCTCCATGACTGCTGTGAGATTTTAACCGATTTTGCAAAATCATCAAAGTGCTATCAATTCCCTCGTGAATGTTAACCGACTTCCCTGCGGACTCGTCCAATCGGGAAAAATTACGCAACGATTTCACAATCTCGACAATTCGCTCGGTTCCTACTTGCATCGAGTTAAACAATTTCGGGAAATCCTCAACAATATAATCCAAGTCTATTTCATCAATTTTATCCAAGACTTGGGCCGGAGGATGAGGACAGTAATGCTGGTAAACTTTAATCAATTCCAGCAAATCTAAAGTGTAATTGCGAGCCGGACTGAGATTGCCGTGAATAAAGCTAACGGGGTTATTAATTTCGTGAGCAACACCAGCAACTAACTGACCCAAACTCACCATTTTTTCATTTTGAACGAGCTGAGCTTGAGTCGTTCGGAGTTTGTTAATAGCTGCTTCTAACTCTAGCGCTTTTGAACGTTCTCGCGCTTCCGATTCCTGCAAAGCTGACTCGGCTTGTTTGCGATCGGCAATTTCACTTTGTGCTTGCTCAAACAGCATTGATTGCTGGATCGCGATCGCCAACTGCACGCTAATTTGTTTGAGACACTCAACCTCAATTTCCAGCCAGTGGCGGGGGCCCGCGCACTCGTGGGCAATCAATAGCCCCCACAACTTCTCGCCTTGCAAAATCGGCACTACCAAATTAGCTCGCACCTGAAATTGACTTAATAAATTAATGTAGCACTCGGAAAGACCAGCTTTGTAAATATCATCTACAGGTACAGCGCGACCGTGTTCGTAAGCAGAAGCATAGCTGTATTCAAAGCAGGGATCGTTAATAGTTAGTCCCTGAATCGATTGCCAATTTTTGCCCACCGACTCGACAGTTACAAAACCGCTCCTATCGGGATTAAAGCGATAAATTATTGTCCTGTCTGTTTGCAAAAATTGCCGTACTTCAGCAACAGCTTTTGTCAAGATTTCTTTTAAATTGAGAGAAGATCGAATGCGTTCCAGCATCTCTACCACCAACCGTTCTCGCTTTAATTGCTGGCGCAAGATAGCCTCGGCAAGTTTGCGAGAGCTAATATCTTCAATCACAGCAATTACATAGCTAGGTTCCCCAAACCCATCCTGCACTAAAGATACAGTCATATTAGTCCAAACAAATGAACCGTCTTTGCGAATAAAGCGTTTCTCAATGGAATAATTTAAAATTTCCCCAGCTAACAGTCTGTCGCGCGACTCGACATCTGCTGCTACATCTGCGGGGTGAGAAATATCCCCAACATTTCGCGATTTTAGCTCCAATTCTGAGTAGCCGACAATATTGCAAAACCCTTGATTTGCATTCAAAAAGTGACCGTCTGGCCACACTTTCACAATGCCTATCGCCGCTTGTTCAAATACCGCTCGAAATCGCTGTTCGCTTTCTTGCAAAGCAGTTTCGGCTTTTTTGCGATGGGTAATGTCCATTGCCGTGCCAAACATCCGCACCACCTGACCCAACTCATTTTTAATAGCTTGTCCTTTAGCGTTAACGTGCCTAATTTCTCCTGATGGGAAATAGATGCGGTGGTCGATATCGTAAGCTGTTCCTTCAGTCACTGCTTTTTGTACAACTTCTGCGAACCTTTCTTTGTCATCGGAATGAATTTGCTCTAAAAGTTCTTCCATTGTCGGTGGCAGATTCAATTCTCGACCATAAACTCGAAACAGTTCTTCCGACCAAGTAATAACTCCTGCCTCCCTATCGAATTCCCAATTGCCGATGCGGGCTATTTTTTGCGCTGCTTGTAACTGGTCAGCAAGTAGTTGCAGAGATGCGATTAACTGCGTTTTTTCTGCTTCTGCTGCCACGCGGGCACTGATATCTTTGTGAGTGCCCGTTATCCGCAACGGCGCACCCCATTCGTCGTACTCGACTACCTTGCCCATTGCCAGAATCCACTGCCAATTGCCCGCTTTGTTGAGCATCCGAAATTCAAATTCATAAATCTCAGTCTCACCTTCCAAATAGGAATTTAAACATTCCATTACCTTCCCTCGGTCTTCTGGATGCAGCAAACTTTCCCAACCTTTGAGGTTGTTTTCAATTTCGGTTTCTGCGTAGCCAAGCATTGATTTCCAATGAAAATCGAAATAAGTTTCGCCAGTAGCTATATTCCAATCCCACAGCCCCAAAGAGCTGCCTGAAACCGCCAACTGCAATCGCTCTTGACTGAGTTTTAATGCCGATGCGGTGCGTTTTATTTCTGTGAGATCGGCAATTATGGCTATCATTCCTATCGGTTGACTAGCGCTATCTTTAATGCAGTTAGCTCGCAAGAAAGTTTCTATAATATCGCCATTTTTACTCTTGATTTCAATTTCACTATCCCAGGAAAGACCTTTCCGCAGCCCCCTAAATAACTTGCTCAAATCTTGAGATTTGGGGTACATTACTGCTGGGCCGCCGGCATTATTTAGTTCCTCAACTGTATAGCCGTAGCGCTGAACAAATGCTTGATTGTGATAAACGGAATAACCGTCCAAATCGGCGATCGCGATCGCATCACTAGCGCTGTCTACAGCTTGAGTTACCAGGCACAGAGTCAGTTCGGCTTGTTTGCGATCGGTAATGTCAAAAATCGCTCTGTCGAGCCACAAAACTAGCCCTTCTATATTGTAAGTTGGCCTACCTCTTTCCGACATCCACCGCACCGCCCCGTCAGCGCGAACAATCCGGTATTCTAGATTGTACGGCTGTTTCGACTCTACGGCTGCGCTGATTTGTCGATCGACCATTTCCTTGTCTGCCTCGTGGACAATCGTCGCAAAACTCAAGCGGTTGTTGCCAATAAAATCCCCAGCAGGATACCCACTAATTACCTCAATTTCATCGCTAATAAATACCATCGTCCACTCAGCATCGTACAAGCTGCGGCAGATAGCGCCGGGGATATTCTCAACGAGCGATCGAAATCTGGCTTCGCTCTCCCGCAAAGCTGCTTCTGCCTGTTTTAAATCAGTAATATCCAGCACCATGCCTTCCCAAACTATATCCCCTTCCTGCCCTATTTCCGTCGGACGATCAACTCGTTCCGGTCTCGAAACCCCTTGCATCCACTTAAGTTTTCCCGACGGTACAATCGCGCGCCATTCCTGCTGCCAGGGCTGCATATTTGCCGCAGAAACAGCAATAGATTCTTCAAATTTTTGACGGTCATCTGGATGAATAAAACTAAAAAATAGTTGGGGATTCTGCTGAATAGTTTCTGGTTCCAATTCATATAAATCGCGGCTACCAGAAGAAATATAAGTAAAACTTTTTTTGCCGTCTGTTGAAAGACGAAATTGATAAATTATTCCCGGTAAATTGGCAGCAAGTTGCCGAAGTCTAGCTTCGCTTTCTTGCTGCGCTAATTGTTTGCGCCTATCCTCAGTGATATCTCGAATTATCCCGACTAGAATTTTACTGCCATCGGTATTTTCAAAAACAGTTTTTTTAGTAGACAAAATGTGCTTTGCACCGCTGCCGTCCGTAAATATTTCCTCGCTCTCGTTTTCTTCCCCCGTCCTAAACACTTGTTCGTCATTCTGCCAAAAAATCTCAGCTTCTTGTTTTGGGAAAAAGTCGTAATCCGACTTGCCCAGCAGTTCCTCGCGCTGCTTGCCGAGCAGCTTGCAAAAAGCATCATTTAACAGTATCCAGCGGTGCTGTTCGTCCTTGACAAAAATGGGGTCAGCCAGTGCATCTATCGTATAATTCAAGAACTTTTTACTAGCTTCCAGTTCGGAGAGTGCTAAAATTTTATCAGTAATATCATGGATAGTTCCTGTGGTTCCCTGCGCTGCGCCGTCCCCGCCCAACATCAAAAATTCTTGCACTTCCACCCAGCGAATTTCGCCATTTTTGGTAAGATATCGAATTTGATAGCAACTGGATGTTTCGTGATTTTTTCTCCGGCCTCTAAACGAATTTAAATATTGGTATTGATCGTCAGAATGAATGTAACTCAAACAGGAAGTTCCTAAGCTTTCATCAACGGTAAATCCGGTAATTTCTGTCCAAGCTGGATTGAGAAAAGTCCAATTGCCTGCAGTATTTGTTTCAAAAACTACTTCTTTGATATTGTCAACAACCTGCTGGTATTTTTCTTGACTTTTTTGCCATTCTGCTTGCCGTTTCTGGCGGGCGATCGCGCACCTGAGCGTCCGCACCAGCAGCCGGCTGTCTACCTGTCTTTTCACCAGATAATCTTGGGCGCCGGCGGCAATTAACTCGACAGCCAGTTCTTCGTCATCGGCCGCTGTCAGAATGACGATCGGAATATTTATACCGCAATCTTGAAGTCGGAAAAAAGTATTAAATTTTAGGCTGTCAGGAAGTGAAAGATCTAATAAAATTACATCAAAAATTTTGTCGCTTAAAATTTCTATAGCTTCCCGGAGGCGAACTACATTGGTCAGATCAATTGATTGTCCTAGTTGGGGTTCAGACAGCAGTTCTTGAATGAGTTCTGCATCTTCTGCACAGTCTTCTACTAAAAGAATTTTCAAACCAGGCGTTAAAGTTGACTCAAAAACAGATGTCATACCATTTTATATTTGATATTTTTGAATTGAGATTTGGAATGACTGATGACTATCGCAGTTTGGTTCTTGCGTACAGTGGCATTTTTCTTTACTGCTATCCTTTTGCTATTTTTTAGGAATTATAAAATCTCAGCAGCGGATGCAGCTACCTAGCTCATGATTTGGGAAATTGAACCGCAGGCTTTAGAGTTCGCTGTGTGCTTGCAAACCCCGCAGATTTATTTGTAGAATTGAGTTGTTCGCTGCAAGTTTTCCGCCTCGCCCCAAACCTAGTGGCCCAAAACTATCATTTTCTTACCCATATTGCAACTTAACTCTATTTTAATTTACAACCTTTGGCAGGGGAATAGCAAGAGGCAAGTCAAAAGAGCGCGGAGTAATCAGGATTTGCATTGCTGATAGCCTTTGAAACTTTAGATTATAAATGGCCGTTTAAAGCTTGCCTAAAGCTGCATTATTTTTCCATAATGGTATTACTACTAAGCTACGAGAATTACCGTTGATTTACAAGATACGGCCTGAGATTGTGTTCGGTTAATGGCCCGCAATTAGCGCCTATTTGTATTGAGCCATGCAAGTCCTCTCTTGATCGAGGAACCAAGACTTGCCTTCCTTGCTACAAACCTAATTACCAACTTAATTACGGTTGTCTAACGGACACAATTTAACTCAGTTGAGTCGCTCAATTTTTCTGCGGTTTAGGCAGCACAACTGTAAACACGCTGCCTTGACCGACATTGCTGCTAATAGCAATCTCACCGTTAAAAGGTTTTAAAAGTTCAATACAAGTATAAAGTCCTAGGCCAGTTCCTGTCGGTTCGCCTTCTCTTTTTTCCTCGCCTTTAGGTGGCTTTGATGTGTAAAAAGGGTCAAAAAGTTTTGGCAAATCTTCAGATGATATGCCGCATCCCGTATCTGCAATATCCATGTATATGTTCGAGTCGTCTTGCCGAGTCACGATAGTTATTTCTCTGCTTTTCTTTTCCCACATAGCATCCATTGCATTATTGATTAAATTATAAAATACTTGAGAAAGATAGGAATAAATTAAGGGAATGCTGGCAATTTCTTCGTCATAAAAGTATTTTTTTCTAATCTTATTTTTAAAATACAGGTTGCCTTCCAATAGCTGAATTTCTCGCTGCACTAAATCGTTGATATTCACCGGGTGCAAATCTTGCTTTTGCTCGTTTCGGCTTTTCATCATCAGAGTATCCATGATCTGATTGATTTTTGTGACAGCTTGAAAAATATACTTAGTATAATTAAACAGAGAGTCTTCTTGAATTTGTGTGGCTTTTGTTTCAATCAAATCGACGCTAGTCTGGATCACTTGCAGCGGACTTTTGAGATTGTGAACCATGCCCTGAGTCAAACGTCCGATGATGGCTGTTTTTTCCTGGTTTATTAATTGCTTGGTTTTTTGTTCAACAAGTCTTTCAAGGTTTTGGTTGAGGTGGGCAAGTTCGAGGTTTTTTTCTTCGAGTTTTTTTTGCAAGCTGCGGATTGTCAAGTGGGTTTGAATCCGGCTCAAAACTTCTTCGTGCTGGAAAGGCTTAGTGATGTAGTCAACGGCTCCTGTCTGAAAGCCTTTTACTTTATCAGGCGTATCGGAAAGGGCGCTCATAAATATGATGGGAATATCTTGCGTTGACGGGTCTGCTTTCAAACGTCGGCAAGTTTCAAAACCGTCAATTCCTGGCATCATGATATCCAAAAGAATCAAGTCTGGATGGATGTAGTCAATTTGCTCGATCGCACTTTCGCCGTCTAGAGCCACTAATACTTTAAACCCGTAATTCCTTAACAACTCGAAAAGTACGTCAAGATTTGTTTGGTTGTCATCAACAATTAGTATGATGCTTCTTGCGGAATTCTTATCGTTCATATTCAAGGCAAACATTCAAATTTTTTACTTTTTAGTTGTGGGTGGTGAGTTTAAATCGGATTCAAGTGATTTTCGGCGGCTCTCGAAACCCGGTTGCTTCGTAGATCCCTTTATTTGCAATCACTCTTTCTTTTATGGGCGGGTAGGATGCCCACCCACCAAAATTACAGTCTCTGTGGAACAGGCCGGACAGCCTGTTGCTGACAAAAGTGCAAGATGTGAGATTTAACTGATTTTGAGTTGTGTGTTAGCTACCGTCAATTTTAGGACAAATGTTGCTTCAAAAAATCTCGAATTTGCTTGAGCTGAAATCCTTTAGCAAGTTGGCGCAGGTGATGAACGAAAGGCACTAATGTCGGGTCAGAATGTTCGAGTTTAGCAGTTTCTTCCAGAATAGCTTCAATATCGCCCATTGCAGCCAATCTTAACAACGCCAAGACTGACTCTGAGGCAGGAGACACCATCGTTGAGTCAGCAGCCGCAATTTCAGAATATGCTTTTGCAGTGTGGGCTGTCCGCTTTTTGGTTTGTGCTCGTTCTTCGTAAACCCATTCTAGTCTCAAGTGCAGGCGCAATAATTCTAAAAGCTCGTTAGTTTGAATCGGCTTGGTGAGAAAACTATCGCAACCTGCAAGTATGCTCTCTCGCTTGGTAGTCTCGTAAACGTTAGCGGACAAAGCAAGGATAACCGTATCTTTTAATTCCGGCAACTGTCGCAGCCGCCTGGTAGCTTCCCAACCGTTCATGACGGGCATCAGCAAATCCATTAAAATTATATCCGGTAGAAATTCCTGTGCTTTGTGCAAGCAGTCTTCGCCGTCTGTAGCTTCTGCAATTTCAAAGCCTAAATGAAAAAGTAGCCTGTGCAACATAGCGCGATTTACTTCGTGATCGTCCACGATTAGCACTTTCCGCTGGGGGCCGGTAAAACCGATAAGCCGCCTTTTTTCTTGCCGGGAGGGGAGTTCAGAAGACTGGGCGACTGCGGGCAAGTCTAGATCCAACCAAAATATACTGCCTTTGCCGGAGGTACTTTGGACGCGAATTTGGCTGCCCATCATTTTGGCTAATTTTTGGCTGATGGAAAGTCCCAGTCCCGTACCTTCAACGAAATTGTTATGATCGCCCACTTGATGAAAAGGCAAAAATATTTCTTCTAATTTATTCTGAGAAATGCCAATGCCGGTATCTTCGATTTGAAAGCGAATTTTAGGGGTAGGAACACGGCCGATATTTTCTGCTGTTGTCACCTCGCGCGCTTCTGTTGTTCCTAGGGGCTGGATCGACATTTGCTGCGCGTCTAAATTCGCGGTCACATTGAGCGTTTGACTGGCAATTTCCGCTGTCAAACTAGAATTTTCGCAGTTGGTTTGAGGATAGTTATCGGGGAAATTTTCTGCATAACCGACTTTGAATGTAACGCTGCCGCTCTTCGTAAACTTAACGGCATTGCTGAGCAAATTAATCAAAACTTGACGCAACCTTTTTTCGTCTGCCAAAATGCCGTCTGGCAGCGCTGAAACCTGCTCGTAATTAAAAGCAATTCCTTTTTGAGCCGATCGCATCTGGAACAAATCAATAATACTTTTCACAAAACTGGAAAAATGCAGGTTGGTCAGCGACAGCTCCATTTTACTAGCTTCGATTTTTGAGAGGTCTAAAACATCATTAATCAGCATCAGCAGGTGGTTGCCGCACTGGTGAATGTTGTTAAGACTTTCCTGCTGATCTGCGGTAAAGTTTTTCTCGACTTTGAGCAGTTGAATGTATCCCAAAATCCCGTTCAAAGGCGTCCGCAATTCGTGGCTCATGTTGGCGAGAAAGTCGCTTTTAGCGCGGTTGGCAGATTCGGCGGCTTCTTTAGCTAATTGCAGGGCGGCTTCTGCAAGTTTGCGATCGGCAATTTCGGTTTGTGCTTGTTCAAATAGCACCGATTGCTGAATGGCGATCGCCAACTGCACCCCCAATTGTTTTAGGCACTCTCCCTCCAATTGCTGCCAGAGACGCGGGCCCGTGCAGTGGTGGGCAATTAACAGCCCCCACAAGTTTTCACCTTGCAAAATTGGTACTACCAGATTCGCTCTCACATCGAGCCGAGTCAACAAACCCAAGTGGCAGTCGGCCAGGCCGGCATTGTAAACATCTTCTATGGCTCTAATTCTACCGTCTTGGTAAAGATGAACGTAGGCTGCCCCGAAACAGGGGTCATAAATTTCCATTCCTACAATTGGTCGGACATTTTCGGCAACCGACTCGACAGCGATAAACCCGCTCCAATCCGGATTAAATTGGTAAATAATAGTGCGGTCTACTTGCAAAAAATGCCGCACTTCTTCGACACTTTTGGTAAGAATTTCTTCAAGATTTAGAGAAGACCTAATGCGTTCCAGCATGGCTACGGCTAACTGTTCGCGCTTTAATTTTTGGCGTAAAATTACTTCGGATTCTTTGCGTTTTGTGATGTCAGTAATTACTGCAATTAAGCCGATATAATTCCCATTAATATCTTGAATACTGTCGGCTCGCACCAGAGCAGTTACTGCTTCGTAACTCTTAGTTTGCAGCGCAACTTCGCCACACCAAGAGCGACCTTGGCGAAGGCTTCTATAGATTTGTTTATGATTTTTATGCCGGACATAAAGCGCGGTCATATCGCCAATATCATTGAGTTCTTCCACCGTGTAGCCGTAGCGCTGAATGAAGGCTTGATTGTGGTAAATAGACCGCCCTTTCAAGTCGGCGATCACGATCGCATCGCTGGTACTTTCGACGGCTTGAGTGACCTGCAGTAAAGCTAATTCGGCTGCTTTGCGATCGCTAATATCCGTCATCGAACCCACCATCCGCAGAGGGTTTCCGGCTTCGTCCCACACTGCTTGAGCGCGGGCGAGCACCCACTTATAGCTACCGTCTTTGCACTGCAAGCGGTATTCGGCGGCGTAATTGGGGGTTTGGCGATCGAGATAAGCTTGGATCGCTGCTTGCACTCGTGAGCGATCGTCTGGATGGATGCGCTCGATCCATGCGCTGTTGGTGCTGTCGATTTCGCCGTCTGTGTAACCGATAATTTCTTGCCAGCGGGCAGATCGAAAAGCTTCATTTGTTTGAAGATTCAGATCCCAAATTCCGTCTTGATTGCCTTTGAGAACTAACTGCCAGCGTTCTTCACTTTTACGCAATTCTTCTTCGGCTTGTTTGCGCTGAATATAATCGCCCAACTGAGTCGCTACAGCCTTGACCAATTCTACTATACGCGGTTCCATAATCGAGCGATCGCGCTTGCAGAATACTAAAACTGCCAGCACCTTTGAACTAGCGTGAATTGGCACTCCGAAACAAGCTTTCAATCCGACTGATTTCGCCATTTGCGATCGGGCAAAAAGATGATTTTTGGCTAGAGAAATATCTTCAATCCATTCTACATTTCTGGTTGACCAAATCCGTCCAGGTACTGCCACTCCGGCGGCGAATCTAATTTTTTTACTTTCGTGGCCAAACGTATCTAAATCGCGATCGCTAGCGTACCAAGTTTCGCTGTGTTCCAAAAAAGTACCGTTAGCACTCGGTATCCAAGCTTCTGCAAAATTCCAGCCGATCGCATTGCACAGCAACCGCAGGATATCTGGGAGGGCGCTCTGAAAATCTGCCGACTGACTAATGGCTTTAGTTGCTGCCAGCAACAGCTTTATTTCATCTTCTGCTTGCTTGCTTTCTGTAATATCAGTTGCCGTGCCGAGAATTTGTTTTAACTTACCGTCTGCTGTTTTCCCAAATACAGTATCTCGGCTAACCATCCAGCGCCAAGAACCATCCTTGTGCCTAATTCGATATTCAATTTCAAAGATATCCCCTTCGCTGCCTGTTTCGACTTGCTGTAAATAATCAGGCATTTTGATTGAATCTTCGGGGTGGATTAAACTTGAAATCATCCACGGCCCCATTGCCTGAATCTCCTCTACTGTATAGCCAAGAATGTGGTAAATAGAAGCGTTCGCATAGATATTTTTTTTTTCAATTAAGTCACAAACATACAAAATATTAGGACTGGCCCCAGCAATTTGCTGAATGAACCGCTGGCTTTCCCGCAGTGCTGCTTCTGTTTTTTTTCTTTGGGAAATATCGCGAACAATGCAAATGATTTCCCCGTCGGGCAGCATTGTCAGCGATACATCTAGAGGAACCTTCGATCCGTCGCGGCGACATCCTACTGCTTCGGTCATGTACCAACCTTTCTGCACTAAATTAGGCACAACTTCTTCCTCAAACCTCTGCCGTTCTGCACCTTCGTAGAATATTTTCCAATTTTTGCCTAACAGTTCTTCGAGAGAGTCGTAACCGTAGATTTTTAATCGGGCTGCGTTGCAATAAATCAAAAGTCCGTCGCTATCGATTATGGCTATACCTTCGGAAGCGGCAGCCATTGCCGCTGTTTGTCGGTGGAGTTTTGACTCGAAACGTTTGCGATTGGTGATGTCGCGGACAATCGCGATAATTTCGTCATCCGTGCAGAAAACAATTCTCGCTTCAAAATCGTACAGTTCCTCATTAACGGGCATTTGATATTCTACAACTTGAATCTCGCCAGTGGCGATCGCTTGTTGATGGCCCGACAAGATTTTGTCAGCAAAAGCAGCCGGTAATATGTCTTGTGCTTTTTTGCCAATTAGTGCTTTTTGTGGTAGGATATTCTCGAAATCTTTTGCAGGTTTGAAGTCTACAAAAGTGCCGTCTGCCCGACAGCGAAATATCATGTCTGGTATCGCATTTAAAAGAGCGCGGTTAGTGGCTGCGCTCTTACGCAATTCAGCTTCAGCTTGCTTGCTAAATGTAACGTCGCGAGCCACTGCATAAATCAAACCTTCTTCTGCAAACGGCGATGCTGTCCACGACAGCCATTTATAAGTACCATCTTGGCAAAGATAGCGGTTTTCTAAGCTAATAACGGGGTGGCTTTTTTTAAGTATTTCTAATTCAGCTAAAGTAATTGCTCGGTCGTCTGGATGCACGAATTCTATCAAAGGTTTGGCTAACATTTCATCACTGCTATAACCTAATACATTTGACCAAGCGGGGTTTAAGCGTTTGAAATAGCCATCAAAACCTGCAATGCAAAGTAAATCCAACGAGAGATTAAAAAATCGATCGCGGTCTTGCTGGGTTTGTTTCAATTCCGTAACATCCATCACCAAACCGTCCCAAACTATATCGCCGTTGGCTTGCTTTTCTGGCTTTGACGCGCCTTGCAGCCATTTCACTCGATCTCCCATAACTTGCCGCCACTGGTGTTGCCAAGCTTGCTGAGTCACCGCTGAAGTTGCGATCGACCGCTGCAAGCCTGAGATGTCGTCTGGGTGAACTGTTGCAAAAGCCAAATGGGCATTTTCTTCTATTTGTTCTGGTTTTAAATTGTATATCTGCCAACTGCCGGAAGAAACGTAAGTAAAAGATGTTTTACCATCTACATAAAGCCGATATTGATAAATCATTCCCGGCACGTTGTCGGTCATTATTTGAAATCGAGCTTCGCTTTCCTGCAACGCAATTTGCTGGCGTTTGTATTCTGTCACATCTCGCATTGTTCCGACCAACATTTTACGACCATCGGCGTTGTTAAATACTGTTTTTTTAGTAGAGATAATGCGTTCTTGGCCGCCGCCATCGGTAAAAATTTCTTCTGTTTGCTGAGCAAGACTTCTTTGCAATACTTGCTCGTCTTGTTGCCAAAAAAAAGCCGCTTGTGCTGGGGGTAAAAAATCGTATCCTGACTTGCCAATCAGTTCCGCTCGCCTTTTTCCTATCAAATTGCAAAAAGCATCGTTTAATACGATCCATCTGTGCTGCTCATCTTTGACAAAAATTGGGTCAGGAGTAGAATTAATCGTGTGATTTAAAAACTCTTCTGATGCTTTTAATTGAGCTTCGTAACGGTAGCGATCGCTCACGTCCAAGACTACTTTAATCAGGTGGTCGATCGAGCCGTCTAGGGCGCGAATACAGCGCAGGGAAACTCTAGTATAAACTGTTTGTCCGTCTTTTCTGCGCCACCTTTTGTCTAGAACATAGCCTTCGCTCTCCCCAGCCAAAATTTTATTTAACTGCTCCCCACTAGCCTGCAAGTCTTCAGGAAAACCCCACCTCTGGCAATTCTCATGCAAAAAATCTTGGCGATCGTATCCCAGCAAATCGCACAAAGCATCGTTTACTTCTAACCACTCGTATTTTTCTGGTTCTGAGGGGGAATTCGGAGGAGCAAGAATCGCAATTCCGACGAGAGAATTCTCGACTACCGAGCGATATTTTTCTTCACTTTTTCGCAAAGCTTCTTGGTTGTGCTGTCGCTCGACTGCGTAGCGAATCGATCGAATTAACACTTCGCTGTCGATTTTTCGCTTGACTAGATAATCTTGAGCTCCGGCTTGGATTGACTGCACGGCAAGCTCTTCATCGTTGCGGGCAGTCAGTACAACAATCGGAGTATTTAGACTGTATTCTTGTATTTTGACAATTGTATTTAAGTCTTGGCTGTCCGGCAGCGAAAGATCTAGTAAAATCACATCAAAATGTTCACTGACTAAAATTTCCTGCGCTTTGCTGAGACGGTCTGTACAACTTACGGATAGTCTTTGGGGTTCGGCTCTACTGACATTTGTTTCTAATAATAATTCTTCGATCAGATCGGCTTCGGCTTGATTGTCTTCGACCAGAAGAACTTTAAAGCCGTTTCGCTTTGCGGCTGGGCTCAAAACTGATATCATATACCTTGTTTTTTGTCATAAGGCAGTCGAGCTAACTATTATAGCATATAAATAATTACCTCCCCCCAAATCCGGCCACTCCAAGTTAAAAACTCTGTGGTTCAACAATTACAATGTACTCTATGCAACTGTTTTTTTGCTCTAAGTAGATCCACGCAATCAGAGGCAAAAATTTTACGGTTTTTAGGATCTCTGTTTCAGGAGGAAACTAAGCTGCTGGGTGTTGTGTTTTTTTGGGCTAGCACCCCGGTCTGTCGATTTTAGATCTTAGATTTTAGATTTTAGATTTAGTCCACAGATGAATCGGGGAGCTTGAACTAGAATCTAAAATTTTGGGTGACTCACGGCTACTGTCGGAAAGTAAGTATCGGTTTTTGGGCGGGGTCAGCCGATCGCGCGATCGAACCCCACCCTTTGTTCCCCTTGGATTCCCCTACCAACACAATCCGAGCGATATCCCCACACCAATCAGCGCTCAACGCCAAAAAAGCGGTGAGAAATATCTTCGTTATTCATATTTTTACCACTTCTTTTATAATACCTTACATAAACTCATTACTGCAAATTCTTTACGTTTTGCAATCAAATCAAATATCTCCACAGGCCTTGCTATTTAGCCAAAAAGTGATAGTCTTGAAATAGAGGCAATCGAAAATTCGGTTGATACAGCCTAGGAAAAAAATTGAGAATTTTTGTAACAAAATTACAATTCCCAATAAACTGTCTTTTGTTTACCTTTTGTTTACTGTCCTTTGACCGAACTGAGATGAATTTTAGAGGAAAAAAGCAATGATCGAAAATTTAGCAATTGATCAAAAACCCGGTTTAATTCCCAAAGAAAAAGCCTTAGTATTGTTGTTTGATGAAGTCGGCATCGCCGACATCCCATTAGTAGGCGGAAAAAATGCTTCTTTGGGCGAAATGATTCAACAATTAACCGGCCAAGGAATCAGAGTTCCCAACGGATTTGCAACTACAGCACACGCTTACCGGCACTTCATCCAGTCAGCGGGTTTAGAAGCTAAATTGCGCGAAATTTTTGCCGATTTAGACGTAGAAGATCTGCAGAACCTGCGACAAAAAGGCAAGCAAGCGCGGGCACTGATTCTGGACACACCATTTCCGCGAGAAATCCAAGCGGCGATCGCGGATGCTTACGAAACATTGTGCGATCGCTACGGCGACAGTACAGACGTAGCAGTGCGTTCCTCCGCCACCGCCGAAGACTTACCAGACGCCAGTTTCGCGGGACAGCAAGAAACCTACCTCAACGTCCAAGCTTGCGCTGGCGTCCTCGAATGCTGTCACAAATGCTTTGCTTCCATATTCACAGATCGCGCGATTTCCTACCGCCAACAGCGAGGTTTCGACCACTTTGAAGTCGCCCTATCAGTCGGCGTCCAAAAAATGGTGCGATCGGACTTAGCATCCTCCGGCGTCATGTTCAGCATCGACACCGAAACCGGATTCAAAAACGCCGTATTAGTCACCGCCGCCTACGGATTAGGCGAAAACGTCGTCCAAGGCACCGTCAACCCCGACGAATACTTCGTCTTTAAACCCACCTTAAAACAAGGTTTTCTCCCGATTTTAGACAAACGTCTCGGCACCAAAACACTCAAAATGGTGTACGATATCGGCGGTTCTAAATACACCAAAAACGTCTCCGTCATAGCAGCCGAAAAAAATAAATTTGCCATACAAGATGATGAAATTCTGCAACTCGCAAAATGGGCCGTCATCATCGAAGAACACTACTCTAAAGTGCGCGGGACTTATACCCCGATGGACATTGAGTGGGCAAAAGACGGCAATACTGGCGAATTGTTTATTGTCCAAGCGCGACCCGAAACAGTACAATCTCAAAAGTCTGCTAAAGTTTTGCGAAACTACAAATTGCAAGGTTCCAGTGCAATTTTGGCAAAAGGACGCGCCGTTGGCGAATCAATCGGACAAGGAAAAGCCCGCGTGATTTTAGATGTGCACAAAATCGCTGAATTTCAATCAGGAGAAGTTTTAGTTACCAACAAAACAGACCCGGATTGGGAACCGATTATGAAAAAAGCAAGTGCGATCGTTACCAATTCCGGCGGCCGCACTTGTCACGCCGCCATCATCGCCAGAGAAATGGGAATTCCCGCCATTGTCGGCACCGGCGACGCCACTCAAATCTTGAAAAACGGGCAGGAAATCACTGTTTCTTGTTCCGAAGGAGACGAAGGCAAAGTTTATTCCGGTTTGCTTCCTTTTGAAATTCAAGAAACTGCGATCGAGAATTTACCCCGCACCCGCACTAAAATTTTAATGAATGTCGGGAACCCAGAAGAAGCCTTTGGTTTATCAGCCATTCCTTGCGACGGCGTAGGCTTAGCGCGGTTGGAATTCATCATTGCCAATCACATTAAAGCACACCCGCTGGCACTGATTCACTTTGACGAATTGGTGGATGAATCAGTCAAAGAAGAAATTGCAAAGCTGACAGCACTTTACCAACACAAACCCGATTTCTTCACCGACAAACTCGCCCACGGGATTGCCACAATTGCCGCCGCATTTTATCCAAATCCAGTTATCGTGCGGATGAGCGATTTCAAGAGCAACGAATATGCTAATCTTTTGGGAGGGCGGCAGTTTGAACCCAAGGAAGAAAACCCGATGATCGGGTGGCGTGGCGCCTCTCGCTATTACGACCCAAATTACCGCGAAGCTTACGCTTTGGAATGCAAAGCATTAAAGCGAGTTCGCGACGAAATGGGCTTGACAAATGTGATTCCGATGATTCCATTTTGCCGCACCCCAGAGGAAGGCCGAAAAGTGTTAGCCGAGATGGCAAAACACGGTTTAGTTAAGGGCGAGAACGGCTTGCAAGTGTATGTGATGTGCGAATTGCCGAGCAATGTCATATTTGCTGACGAATTTGCCCAAGTTTTTGACGGATTCTCGATCGGCTCTAACGATTTAACTCAGCTAACATTAGGATTAGACCGGGATTCTGCTTTAGTCGCGCACATTTTTGACGAACGGAATGAAGCTGTCAAGCGCATGGTAGCAATTGCCATTAAAGCCGCCAAGAAGTACGATCGCAAAATTGGGATTTGCGGTCAAGCCCCCAGCGATTATCCTGAGTTTGCTCGATTCTTGGTTGAGTTGGGAATTGATTCGATTAGTTTGAATCCCGATTCAGTTTTGAAGACTTTGTTAGATGTTGCTAAGGTGGAAGGTGCGGGTTCGTTGATGGATTTAGCGGGGGATATTGCTAAGGTTTAACCGTTTGGGTTTTTGAGAGCAACCGGGTTTATCAAAAAGTTTGTGGGATGGGCGTCCCGCCCGTCCAAAAAAGACGGGCGGGACGCCCATCCCACAATAACAATTAAAATTGTAAGTTATTTAATTCGCGATC
>NZ_JAUBTU010000071.1:0-38573 GCF_036705085.1 Microcoleus sp. B6-A1 | reverse complement strand
GCCCGTCCAAAAAGGACGGGCGGGACGCCCATCCCACTTTCAAGAGTGGAAGTTATTTAATTCTCATTCCTTAACAGTCAAGTTTGAGCGACTTCTTGTGGGGAGTAGGGGTTGGGCGTCCCGCCTGCCCAAAAAATACAATTTAGGTGGGCTTACTTACAGCTTATTGGTGCGGCAGGATCACATCAAAAAAAGCATCCTCCAAATCATAACCAAACATCTGCGACATCGCCATCAACTTCGATTTACTGGGAATTCCCTGCTGATTCAACCAATCAGTCAACACAAAAATTTTGTTCATCAAAAACATTTCCAAAGCTTCAGGATTGTACTGAATACCTTGGGTGCGGTGGAATTGGTGCGGCACCAACATCGCCGCATAGCGCGCCAATTCTCCCGCTTTCCAATCCAGCAAAAATGGCAGCCAAGGGTAACAAGCATCCAAGCGAATAAACCACAGCCGCACTTCGGGAATTTCCGAAATTTCTCGCGGATCTAACTCTTCGCGCGGATACTCAATTTCAAATTGTAGCTGTTGTTCGTTTTGGGCGATCGCTCCTTCGGCCAGCCACTTTTCAATCACAGTCCGCACCGGAGACAAATCTAAACTGTTTATGCGATCGGCATCTATCGCTATCATAATACTCATAAAATGTCAACCTATGTTAGATTTTAGTTTGCTTCTACCGATGAATCCGGGGGAAAGAGACCCAATTGCTTGATTGTCAACTGGATAGCATTTAGCGATCGTACCACCAGCTATAAATATTTTAGCTCACTCATGACTACCAACTAATGACTAATGACTAATGACTAATGACTAATTACCCATTTTTCCCAAACTTGCTATCCTGCAAAGAATTACCAATCCCCTGGATAATTCCCCGCCCGATCAAACCAATTCCCCGCCCTATAACCTGAGTCAAAACGTAAACAACGCCAGCACCCAACAGCGAAATAACCGCGCGAACTCTAGGTGCGATCGCATCCCTGGTTTCCAGCAGCAAAGTCAAGGCTAACTGCCACCCAGACAACTGTGCTAACTCTAGATTTCTAGGAGCATAAATAGAAATTCTCTTAATTCCAGAATCGCCCAAAACAAACAGCCAAAACCGGCTTTCAAAAATAGCTTTCGGTTCCACAAAATATCTATCCCAGCTATATCTCCACGACAAATCATTCCGAAATCTCTCAATTTCTCGCGTCGAAATCAACTTACCATCGTAAAAAATTTGCTTAATTTCTTCAATATTTGCCAAATTATTTAGTAGAGGCTGTACCACTCCGCTAGCAACTTGAATTGCCAAATTTTCCAACAAAGCTTCAGCTCGCTGCATTGCTTCCGGGCTGCCAGCAACACAAGAAATATTGTCAACTGTTAGAGGAATTTCAAATAGCAAATGTGCAAACAAATCAACTGTCATCGGTATTTTGTCAAGGATTTGAGCTGCAACTACATCAGCATCTGCCAGCAGCATCGGCACAACTTCTACGCCACTGCCTGCCAAGAGATAAGCAGCGCTTCCCTCTTGACTTTCTCCCAGTTTCAAGCTTGTTTGACTGCCATCAAAAACCAGATTTTCTACCGTTGGCAGTGTATAGTATCTGCCAAAAAAATCTATGATTGTCGCCTCCCACAAATCTCGTAAAATAGCAGGCATTTTTTGCGACAATTGAGTTTCCTGCACTTGCGAAAAGCGCAATTCCTCCAACAAATCCTTTAACTTCCGCAGGATGGAACTCATCAATTCACGCTTTTTGGTCGATCGCAAAATATCGATTTCCAAAGGCAAGCCAGTCAAATTCACCAAATCCAACTGCAATTTAGCTGCCGCCGAGTCAAACAAGCTACCTTGCCAATTAGTTGCAACCACCAAAGATTCAGTCGAAACTTTGGAATTCGCTAATTGCGATTGAGAATTATTTAACAAATTCTCGCCTCTCATTTCTTCTTTCTGCTTTCGGTCTTCTATCCTCTGCTTTATGCCTTCTGCCTCCTGCCTTCTGCCTTCTGCCTTCTCCCCTTTTCCTTCCAATAATAACTGACTGACAATCCAGCGAGCTGCCAGCAATTCTCTGCGGCGCCCGCTGAGTACCACCCCATCTAAGATAGAGGGCAAATCTGTCGGATTTGCCGCTTTAATCTCTTGCAAATCTGCTTGGACAACCGCCAAAGTTGCATCTATTTCCCGTAGTCCAGAATGACAAAAATAAGCCAGCATTTTTTTGTGTACTGGCGTATCAACTGTCGAATTATCTGCATTTTTATCTGCAATTATTGCGGAGTTTTCTACTGTTTGAACCCTCGCTGCATTTATTTCTCTTTCCGGGTTAGTTGCCGCATCCGTCGGCCAATAAGTGCGACCCAATGCCACCGCGCGAATAGCTTCGATTGTCAGGGAAATATCTCTACCTTTAGGACAATAGCCCTTCGCGCCCGCCGCCTGTACCTGGGCCAACAGCTCCGGTGTCAGCGGCCCGCCTAGCAGCAACAGAGGCAGATTGGGGTACAAAGTTTTGAGTTCGCGACAAAATGCCAGCGCCTCTATTTGACCCGATCGCAAATTTAGGGCTTCAACAGCCAAAATTACCAAATCAGCGGGTTTCTTGGCTGCTACCGAGTCGAGCGAGCGAGCTTCTAGAACTCGCAAAGCCTCGGTTGGGGTTGAAACCTCTGCAACAACTTGCAAGTCTGGATACTGCTCGCAAGCGATTCGCAGCCCCAGCCGGAAAATGGGGTCGCCCTCGATCGTCAGCAGTTGAAAATTACTCACTTGATTTTAGATTGGAGATTTTAGAGTTCGATCGCGCGAAAACCCAATTACTCGGGGATCAAATTAGCATCAGGAGGCCCAGCCGATTCAGGAATCGAGGGCGGCGCGGGTTCCGGAGCCGGAGCCGGAGGAGGAGGTTCGGGAGCCGGAGCCGGGGCCTCTTCTCTAGCGGGCGGATAGTAAGGTTCCGGCTCCCTCGCGGACGGATAGTAAGGTTCCGGTTCCGGCTCCCTCGCGGGCGGATAGTAAGGTTCCGGATCGGGAGCAGGCGGATTGTAAGGTTCGGGAGCCGGGGCCTCTTCTCTCGCAGGCGGATAGTAAGGCTCTGGCTCTGGCGCGTACTCCTCCTGTCGCGGAGCTGGCGCGTACTCCTCCTGTCGCGGAGCTGGCGCGTACTCCTCTGCTGGAGCTGGCGCGTAGTCGCGAGCGGGTTCCGGCGCGTAATCGCGAGCGGGTTCCGGCGGCGGTGCAGTGTTGGCTCTGAGTTCAGCACTCCAGCGCCCGATCGCCCCTGCAGCCTCTGAATACAGCGCCCTACCGTAACCGATTTGGGAAGCCGTATCGATCGCCGCTCCTAGACTGCCTTGAGATGCCAATTCCGCAGCGCGATCTAGAATCGGTCGGTCTTGAGCAACTTGCAGTTCGCTCACCCACTGATAGACATTATCCTGAGCTTTCGCGTACAAAGTCCTACCGCTCTTAATTTGCGAAGCTTTTTCAATAGCAGCACTAAGTTTTCCTTGCTTCGCCAGGGCGATCGCTTCATCCAAAAAAGGCTGATCTTGAATAACTTCTATGCGTTTAGTCCACTGAGCCAAGAGAGTTTGCGCTTCTATCCTGCGGGGACGGTTTTGAGAAACCAGGACTAACTGAGCCATGCCACCCTTTAGTCCTTCAACCGTTTGCGTTTCTGCCAACTGCTTCGCCAGAGTCAGAAAAGATTGGTCTTCGATCCGCTGAATTTCCCGGCGCCAAGAAGCCACCAAAGTTTGAGCGTGAATCCGCCGCGGCTGCTTGATTCCAATGGTTTGCGCTTGCTCGATCGCGAGTCCAAACGTCCCTATCTGACCGAAACTAGCGATCGTGCTCGCCACTTGCAGCCGCAGCAAATCTTGAAACTGAACCTGCAAGTTTTCAATTTGAACTTGAGCTTGCTTGTACAGAGGGCGACCCGGAGCTATTTGGCTAGCAGCCCCCTGCCCTTCGAGCAAGCTAAAAATGTGTTGTGGCAGCGGAGTTGATATCGACTGGTTCCAAGTCACTGCCTGAGCCCTACCCAACTGCATCAAATCTTGAGCTTCCGCAAACAGCGGGGAATCCTGTGGCACAACAGAAGCAGCCTCGATCGCCCCCGGCAGGTCTTTCGCCCCCAACCGCTTAGTAGCCATTGCCAGCAAAGTCCGGCTCCAGCCCTCAATTTCCTTCTCAGCTTTAGCGCGGGCAAAAAGCTGCGAGTCTATTTTGCGAGCCAGGACGATCGCCTCAGCGAACTTTTGCGGAGTCTCGTCCTTCGCCAAATCTCTCGCCTCTTGCAAGCGCTGCCAGCCGTTTCTTTCCAAAGAAATCTGCCCTATCAGCTCGTTGTAACGCTTCTGACTCCAGAAAATATTTTCCAGCTTAAATAGAGCTTGAGCATAATCCCAGGCTTTTCTTAAATCCTCACTTTTCAAAGCTGCTAGGGCTGTATCGTAGAGTTTTTGGCCCTCCTGCCAATTTTTTTCCCAAGCCGTAACAGCCTCTTCTACCTCGGGGTAAGACGGACTGGTTTTCGGAATTTTCGCCACAATCTCCAGAGCGCCTTTCAAATCGCCCAGTTCAATTTTTGCCCTGGCAAATCCCAGAATGGCTTTCGACCATTCCCCTATCAAATGTTGACCCTGCGAGTATAGCGGATGTTCTTTCGGCCAAGCCTGCACCAGTGCCATTGCCGATTCTAGCTGTTCTAGCTTGCCCGACTTAGCAGCTTGTTGAGCGCAGTAAAGTCGCTCTCCATCCGCCGCCAGTGGCGACAGTTGCTGGCAATTGGGCGGTGGCGGCATCGTCAGTAACCACAGAAATGCAGCGGCACCGGTTACTCCAAATCCCACCAGGAGACTAAGCCAGATTAGCTGCCACTGCCAAAAAGTTCTTTTCCCCTCGGTCGGCAGCGCCGTTACTGAGGAACTCGCATCGCCTGTCGCCTCTGCACTGAACTGTGCCGTCGGTTTGAGGGATGGGTTGTATTGCGGTGGTGTGTGGAATTGGTCAGATTGTCGTCTCGCCATTACTTCAGCCTGTCCTGTAATGCGCACTAGAATTTGACACTCCCACATCAAAATCTATAGATTGTGATGTCGGCTTCTGACTCCGGTTAAGGAGATCGAGAACTTCCTTCAAGGTACTGGCAATCTTTCCCTCTACGGCGTTTTATAGTGAGGTTCGTGTCTGGCCCCACTGGTTGCTTCCGAGCATTTTAGGTTCAAGAAGCACGTAAATCATACCAGTTATCAAACAATTATTCACAGATTCCGGGGCCGTTTAGCAGAAAAAACAGTATAAAGCCCCGTCTGTCCATCAATTTTAGATTTTAGATTTTAGATTTTAGATTTTAGAATTGACTCTGCAGATGAATTGGAGGAGGGATTAAACTAAGGTCTAATATTAAATCCGGATCAGAAATTCCCTTATCAGACTCAGCGGTTGAAACCGCAAATACACAAACTTTCGTCTCCTCCAAGCCGATTAAAAAATCAAGGGGGGACTACAGCCGGATTTGGTTTACACTTTTACGTGTAGCCGGTAGAACTGATTTTTTGGGTTTAGGAATGAGAATTAAATAACTTCCACAATAACAATTAAAATTGTAAGTTATTTAATTCGCGATCCTTAGTCGTAAATTTTATTCCCGATCGCCAAACTTGCCGATCGAGTTTCATTTTTCTGTTTTCTGTTTTTTTCTACTGTGCCGAATTCCGGCGCGCAACGGCAAAAAAAACCGATCGAACCCAGCTAAATACTTAAATCATTTTATACCACCGATCGACCTTGTACAAATATCGGTTTTGCGTCCAACAGCCGCTGCTTTATCAGTTACGAAGCCTGTGGCGTATCGCTGACACTCGATGCTTGCGTGGCGGACTCGGCCGATCGATATCCGTAGAAATCTATCCGGTAGTCTACAATTTTGACACCCGTTTGCTCTTGGATTAGCTCGATCAAGTCGATCGGCAGTTCCACATGAACGTCGAGAATCTGAGCCGTATCAAGACAATTGACGTGAGAGTGAGAGTCGCTGACATTGCCGTACAAGCGTCCCTCCGAGCGTTCTATGCACTCAATAATCCCTGCTTTCGACAAAGCTTCTAGATTTTGATACACAGAAGTATGCCCGATCGAATGCGCTTGTTTGTTGAGGCGATCGTAAATTTCGCGAGCCGAGAGGTGTTCTTTTGCCTCCCACAAAAGTTCTAGAATAAATCGACGCTGGCGGCTCAAGCGCATTCCCATCGCCTGACAGCGGTTTAAAGCATCTTCTAATGAACTAATTGGTTTCACAGCTACCGCCTTATAAAGCCTGCTCGATTTTTTATTCTGGTACAATATTGCACGCCTACATATCCACTAATTCTAACGCAGGGTTGCCCAACAGTAGAAGGTAGAAGGCAAAAATATCGAGTGAGTGAATTTTTTCTAGTTGCTGCTCAACTCCGGCTGCCAGCACCCCCAGACAATTATCCCCCTCAGAAATATTGCTTTGATTCTATCTTCTACTGCAACACCTCCTAGTTCGAGGATTTGATGGCGTTAACCAGTAACTTGGCGATTTCCGAGAGTTGCTTTTTGTTGAAAGTTTTGAGCAAAAGCTTGACTACGGCCTTGGGTTCGGCTGGAAGTGCTACTTGCTTCGAGGCTGCTGCTGGGGCTGCTGGAACGGCTGGGGCGCTTGGCTCTGCTGGTTTTGGGCTTGCTGCCAAAAGTAGCAAATTTTTACTCGGAACGATCGTCTTGACTTTCCCCACTTGTACTAAATCGCCAGCTTCCTTGAGTTCTTTGATAATCAGCGGAGCTAAGACTTTATAAGAGTTTTTGGGATTAACGATCGCAGATCTAGCTGTTTTTACTAAATTTTGCCAAGTCTCAATTTTACCTCCCAATTTATAGAGGCGAACGCACACAGCCGTCAACTCAGAGCGACTAGCAGCCGATTCTTTCTGCTTGAACACCTGCAACATTTCTTTGAGTAAAGTCATCACTTCAACAGCAAAATTCGCCGGCACAGGGCCCGCTGTTGGAGCGGCGGGCGCACCAGACCCAGCAGCAACCGCCTGCACTTTGCCCGACGCCAATTTATCGAGGTGAGTTTCGAGTTGAGCAAAAACAGGCATCACCTGCTGCACAAGTTTTTCTCCCTCCTCATTCCTCAAGCCGAAAGGCCCCTCCAGTCGCCCCAGCAAGTCCTTAAGCGTATCAACTCCCTTTAAAAATAGGGATTCTGCCGTTTGGTCAACCTGCTTGACGGGCCCGTCCTTGAGCACCTTAAAACAATCTTCCAAGCGGTGAGCGGTTGTTTTAATACTATCTAAGCCAAGCATAGCCGCCCCTCCTTTCACGGAATGGGCGGCTCGAAACATCTCTTGGACGCTTTCGGGGTCTTTCATCGTGGACTTTAAATCCACTAAACCATTTTCTAGAGTATCGAGGTGCTCCTTAGCCTCCTCTATAAACAAACGCATTATTCGGTCTTGCTGATCTGACACGACAGTCCTCCTAACAATCTGTGCACCCTCCAGAAAGCACCCTCTTCGCGGGAGAAAACACGACTCCTGCCAAAAGTCGGAAGCTCCCATGCAAAACATTCTAGCCTGCCTCAGCTAGCAGACTCAAAATACGGGTGTGAGGGCAATCTTAGCTCTCAAACTGCTGCGGTGGAGATTGAGCCTAGAGTTCTGAGGGAGTATCTGGAGCGACTTCAATACCCATTCCTTGTTTCATCATCTGCTGAGTCGTAATCAAGTCGTTTAACTCCTTGACTTCGACGCCGATGTCTTGGCAAGCCTGTTTCAGTTCCCGCTCGAAGGTGTTGAGGTCGCTTCCGTAGCCGCAGAGCTTCGCGGCTGTGGCGATTCCTTGTTGGGCGTTAGCTTTGGCGCAGTCGATCAATTCAAGGCCTTTGAGGGGTTGGGAGGATGCCATAATTTCAAGCCACAATTTATCTTTTCTCACACTCTACCTAGAACGTTGAGGTCGATCGATCTATCGAAAGGCATGAAAAATTCTGCCTGTGCTGCGTGTTGCCAATTCATAGTTACTTTTTGGGATTTCCTGCCAAGATAGCAGTAGTTGGGATTTTCTAACCCTTACTGTGCGTAAATTACACTAGATTACTGTGAAAAATGTTTCCCAATGTAAAATGCACTGGGTCTGGAGCGTCCGGCACCGCCTGTTTGTGTCTTTTCTCTTTGCTATGGCAGTTGCTGTGTTGCTGCCACCTGACTATCTCCCCTGACTCGGACGCTGTGCATTTGGAACGCGGGCGCCGTCAGTTTCCTGATTTTGACTTGGATGCTGATGCTGCAAGGCACTCCCGAATTGATGCGCCACCACGCTCAGCAGTTGGATGCTGGCCACTTAACAATCTTAAGTACGATCGTGGCAGCGGCTTGTGCTAGCTTGTTAGCCATCTTCTTTTTGCTGCGCGATCCCAAAGGCCTGTTGCCGAATTTGCTATTTCTGCACTTGGGGCTTTCTGTCCTAACAATTGTTGGGTCTTGGATGCAGGTACACACTATCTTCACGATGCACTATGCCCGCAGCTACTACAAAAACCGCAGCAAGCAGCACGGCAGTTACTTACAGGCGGAGGGTTTGGATTTTCCGGGCGACGAGGAAGCAGATTACAAAGATTTTTTATATTTCTCCTTTGGTATTGGCATGACTTGCCGGCGTTGCAGACGTGCAGAGCACTTCTCGTTCCACGAGGTATCTGGTCCTTTTTCACAGCGTGCTGTCGTTCTTTTTTAACACCGCTATTCTGGCTATGAGCGTCAATATTATTGCTGGATTGAGTTGAGAGGATTAAGTAGCAGTGGTATGATTTAGAGTATGATGCGGAAACTTTCATCCTAATAATAGTTAGGTGGTAATTGCTAAATTGAAGTAGTCCAACCATCGGGAAGCTCACTTACATCTTCTAGTAGGAAGTTTGCGTACACGAATATTCGGACATCATCGTAGAGATCGCTAAGAACACGTTTCCGGGCACCGGATTTGTCCCACGGTTGAAGATCGGAGTCTAGCTCACAGAAACCAACCCAGGGATGCCCCTCTGCCTGTAATTCTTCAGATTTAACTATCACAGCCGCCAAAACAGCTAAGTCATAGGGTTTAAGGGAGAGATCATCCATTGCACCGATAGATATTTGGCGCTCCAGCATTGGCTCTGAAAGCGGAAAGACGTTGAGACTAGGATGGTTCGCTAAGTCATTCAATCGTTCTGAAACTTTCGTCAGTTCATTTGCCACTAATCCATCAAATAGAGCAAATACCCGACGTGCTGCATCCGCATCCTCAGCGGTCACTCGACCTTCATCTGTTGCCCATCTCACAAATTTGCGTAAATCATCAGAGCGAGAGCGTGGGGAAAACCTTCGAGGTACGGTTTCACGTGCTTCTGTAAGGCATATTGCAGGCACATATAACTTAAACTCACCAGCCTGAGCACGTTGGAGCAACTGAATAGCCTGTGGACTTTGCAAGTGTGCTGGAGCAATAACATCCACTACCCAATTTGTTTCCACTAAAACTGCTTTGGGTTTCACTTTGCACTCTTACTCCATCTAGGGCCAGCAGCCCTCACTTCCCCAATTCGGAGAAGGCTCATTATTGGTTCCCCAAGTAGGTTTCTTAAATCATTTGGGATGTTGTCCATACTACCAGTCAGTTTCAGTTTCTCAAGCCATCGCTGAACTCGTGATTCAAACTCAACACCAGGTTGTCCTTTCCATTGCTCATCTGCCTGTGGTAGCAAAGAATCTGGAAGATTCGCTTCACCAACTACATCAATTGACTCACCATTGTACTTCTCTAAGGAGTCGCGGAGGAGAATCACACGCTCACCAGTTACGACAAGTCCAACTGAACAACCAATAGATGCCATATTGTTTTTAAGCTGTGCAATAAGTTGATCGTTGATACTGATGTCTTTGAGCTTTACCTCAACGATCATCAGATATTCCCCCTCTTGGCTTGTCACAACAATATCTGGTTGGGATGTTTTTATCATGGCATTATATCGCAGCAAATTTATTGGCGATGCAGTAAATCAACGACTAGCCTAAGCTTTGCGTAACAAAATTATAACTTGAGGGCATTCAAATTAGGTCATTTAAACGTCAAGACACGGACAATCAATTGATCTACCAAGTTGATGTTGATGGGACAGCAATTTTAATCCTGATTTTCCCACCCAAAGTCGATCGCCCTCCATTCCCCGACACTACAGCAAACGGGTGATCGCACGCCCCCCTTCTGCCAATCTCAAAATTTCCTGACATTTTTATTGCTAAAACGAAGTCATTACGAGTATGATTTAACAAGAAGCAAAACAGACCAACGCCATGAGGATCGAAGAAATACCCCTCAACCAGATTCGCCGCCCCCTGCCGCGAGTCAACGACCAAACCAAAGTCGCCGCCCTCATGGAATCCATCCGCGAGGTAGGTTTAAACGAACCCATCGACGTGCTAGAAGTAGATGGACAGTATTACGGATTTTCCGGTTGCCACCGCTACGAAGCTTGCCAGCGTCTCGGTTTAGAAACTATTTGCTGTAAAGTACGCCGAGCTCCCCGTGCCGTGTTGCAGATGCACTTAGCCTGAGCCTCTCAATAGAAATTCACGACAGGCAAATATTCGATCGACAATCACTAATAACAAGCTAAAAACCTATGACTACCAACAATCACAAACAACATCTTTACCCCACCCGCATCGATATGTCAGCCGCCACCCGCTCTCAAGTAGTCGGGCTGCTCAACGCCACGCTAGCAACGACTCTGGACTTAAAAACTCAAGTCAAGCAAGCTCACTGGAACGTCAAAGGCATGGACTTCTACCAGTTGCACTTGCTGTTTGACGAAATGGCAACAGAACTCGAAGAATACGTTGATACGGTTGCAGAACGGGTCACAGCTTTGGGCGGTTTGGCTGTAGGAACAGCCCGCACAGCCGCCGCAGATTCGATTTTGCCAGAATTTCCTTTCGACATTTTAGACGGCAAAGAATATGTGACGGCTTTAGCCGATCGCTACGCACCCTACGCCCAACACCTGCGAGTCGCCATCGACAAAGCAGACGAACTCGGCGACGCCGATACAGCGGATCTGTACACTGAAATTTCGCGGACAATTGACAAGCGTTTGTGGTTCCTAGAAGCGCATTTGCAAGGTTCTGCGACAACTGCAACAGCCGCCCCCGAAAAAGTTGCCGTCAAATAGCCACAAAAAAAGTTGTGGGGTGGGCGCCCGAGCCCGCCCCACAGATGTATTTCCTTAAGGCTCGTGACAGTTTACGATCGAGAATATGTCCATTTAGTGAACAAACCTGACGGTCAACTGAGTACAGTTAGACCGCAGGCTTCTTTTTCCTTTTTTTTCTCATGCTTTTTATAGTGAGGTAGTTCCACCCCCACTTGCTAATATAGTATCAGAGTATTTCCCGATCATCTTGGGGTATAAAAGAATAATTGTCGGTTTGGGTACCTACAGCCGACGAGCCTTTCATCACGCGGGCGTAATTCCCAACGGGGTACGGGGCCCAGCGCTCAGATTAATCCCCTCTAAATATACGCCCGGGACTTCCCGGCTAATAGTTAATTTGGATGAGTTTTTCGTGACTGCCAATATTCCAGATTATGCTCCTCAACTGCAACGCCTGATGGAACAGGCGGGGCTTTCGGGCGATCGAGAACTCAGCAAAAAAGCAGGAGTTTCCGAGATCCAGCTAAGTCGCCTGCGTCGCGGCTTAGCTTTGCAAACCCGAGCCGACATCCTGCTCAAAATCAGTCAAGCTTTGCAAATTTCCTTAAACGAACTGCTCGCAACCTTGGCACCAGACTATGTAGAGTTAGAACAGGCACCACCGACAGCCGTAGAACAAGAATATCAGCGCCTGCAAGCTTCGCTCGAACAGCAGCGAGAATCTTTGATGCAGGAATTCCAGCTATCTAGCGTGCAAATTTTAGAATCTTGGATGTTGCAGTGGCCGACTGCTGCGAGCAAAGCTCAGGAAAATCACAACTTGCGGGCTCAGAAACTACTGCCCTTGCTGCGGCCCATCGAGCAGTTATTAGAGCATTGGGGAGTCGAGTCGATCGCCCCAGTCGGAGCCGAGATTCCCTACAACCCCCAACAGCACCAGCTCATGGAAGGAACAGCCGAGCCCGGAGAACCCGTCAAAGTCCGCTACACGGGCTACAGACAAGGCGACAAACTCCTCTACCGCGCCAAAGTTAGCCGAGTTTGATTAATACCAGCAGGCATTCGGCAGACCAAAGATTGTCTCTCTCAAAACTCACTTCCGGCGAAGCGCTGCGACTCGGATCAGCGTTACGATCCGCGACGAGAACCATCTTTTGCACTCAAAACTATTCTCCTGCTCTCAGGCTCTGGCGCTTTCCCCTCTCTTATTTGGATCGGAGTCCATCTCGCAGCTATACTAGCCTAGTCTGGCTAGAAATTCTGACATTCCCACCGCAAAATATGAGTCCTGTAGTTAAAATTATTCAGCCCTCTGGCATTTTAGACGGCACCAAGGCAAGTCAATTCCGCCAAGAGATTAGCGACCTAGTGGAAGCGGGAGCCGATGTGGTATTGATAGACTTCACTGATGTGACATTTATGGATAGTTCTGGTTTGGGCGCTTTAGTATTGGCGCTTAAAACAGTCCGGGCCGCTGGGAGTCAATTAGTTGTCTGTTCTATCAACGAGCAAATCCGCATCTTATTTGAACTCACCAGCATGGATCGAGTTTTCGAGATATTTCAAACCCGCGATGCTTTTAATAGCAAAATTCTCTCAACTAACTAAATCTTTGGGCTGCTGCCTTCTTGCTATTTGGTCGCAGATGCAATGCAAGAAGTCAGCTAGCCAAAGTTTACCTTGAGTAAAGACCAATCATCATCAAAAACTGCTTTAGCGTTCAACTTTTGAATGTAGTTCAAAACCAGCTCTAACTGGTCGGCACTTGCACCGTTGTAAGCTGCTAACAGGTCGATGAAAGGGTCAAGCCCCCAGATATTGCCGTCAGGTTGGTGAATCTCGTATACCCCGTCGCTAAAGATGTAGAGAGTGCTCAAATCCTCGACATCGCAGCAATTATCGACATAGGGGGCGTCGGGGAACATCCCGACCGGCATTCCGGGGGTTTTTAATCGCTGGATTTTAGCGGTGCTCGCAGGCGACTGGGAAATTAACACTGCCGGTGGATGACCGGCGCTGGCATAAACTAGCTGGCGAGAAATGCGGTTGTAAACGCCGTACCAGATGGTGAAATACTTGTCATTTTGGTAGCTCATCTGGAAGGTGGTGTTCAGGGCGCGCAAAACGTCGCTGGGTTTGTAGTAGTCTATGTTGGGGAGCGTGCGCGATCGCAGCAAATTGAGCACTGCCACCGAAGGCAGCGCCGCCCGCAAACCGTGACCGGCTACGTCGAGCAAGTAAATCGCCAAATAATCGGCATCTAGCCAGTTGTAGTCGAAGCAATCTCCCCCCAACTGCCGGGAGGGAATGAATTTTGCTTCGATGCTGAAAGGTTCCTTCATCGGATCTGGCAACAGCGATTGCACGTACTCGGCGGCCTCGGCTAACTCTGCTTCCAGACTTTGCTTGGCTATTTTCAAATCTCGGCTGAGTTGGTGCAGCCTCAATCCTGCGCGTACTCTTGCCTGTAACTCGTTGAGTTCGATCGGCTTGGAGATAAAATCGTCGGCACCGGCGTCGAGGCCTTTGACTCGATCGGCGATCGAACCCAAAGAAGTCAACAAAAAGAATTGTGTAGTTGACAGATCCGGATCTGCCTTGACTCGACGGCAGACATCGATGCCGGTCAAGCGCGGCATGATCCAATCGCAAATTATCAGGGCCGGACGCAATTTTTGCGCCTGGGCTACACCGTCTTCGCCATTGCTTGCTACTGTTACTTCGTAACCCTGTTTTTTCAGGGTTCTTCTCAGCAGTTCTTGAACAGCCGTATCATCGTCAATAACCAGAATTTGAAACATGGGCACTTAGGTACTACAAGTTTTTCAAGGTCTGGGGGTCATTTAAAATATATCCTGTCAGCGCCCTTGTCTGAGATTGAGTATAGTTGATTGACATCGCTTTCGAGGTAATTGCTTTTGAGGGCGGGTCGGTGAGTTCAATTTACGTTAAAATTTGATAGAAATTTGGCGCGATCGAACTTCACTCAGTTTATACTCAGAATATAAATTTTTATAGACTTTTATTTGCTACAGGCGCTGGTTGACATGAAAATGCTATTTATGGTATAGTGGCTAACCGATTAGTGGATTAGACATCGATCGACGGCCCACCAAAGCTAGTATCCTCAAACTACCATTGAATTTTGCCGCCGTTATACTTTGTCTCGTTGTATTTTATCTGGTTGTATTTTGTCTCGTTGTATTTTGCCCACCGGCCGATGAAGAACTTGTGTGGTGAGCGTGATTGAATTAAAGGGTTCCGAAAAGTTGCCGATGCTAAAAAAAGCGGATCTTCAAGTCAATACAGGTCTGAATGGATTAAGCTGGGTTTTGTCGTGGTTTGCACAATTGTACGACTCGCGAATTCCTACAAGTGTGTGGATCAGGTGTCAGTTGGCTTTGGCTGAGGGCTTTACGAATGCGGTGCGTCACGCCCACAAGGGCAAACCAGCGGATTTGCCTGTTGACATTCAGGTGGCGGTGTTCGCTGAATCTTTAGAGATTAAAATTTGGGATTCGGGCGATCCGTTTGATTTAGAGACAAAAATCAAAGATATTTCGGAAAAAGTCGATATTCACTCTCCGGGCGGGCGGGGCCTAAAATTAATCAAAGACATCGCAGACAGTATTAGTTACGAGAGAATGGCTGATGGACGGAACTGTTTGTCGATGGTCAAAAATTATTCGCCCTGTATCGACGATCGAAAATAACACTAATATTTTTAGCGGGTAAGGGTTGAGGGTAGCCCCTCAACCCTTCCCTCAGAACCCAGGGTGACTCTTAAGCGGCTACGCAGCTTATGATCTTTTGATTTGACTGCTTCGCTAGATACTGGCAGTTCCCATAGCATCGGTATTTCCGGTTCTTCCGTACTTATTACCCTAAAATATTATGGCACTGCCGTCCGAAGCAGATTAACTCGCAAAGGAGGTAATCTCGGTGAGAGTCCCTATTGGCTTAGGAGCGCGAATTAAATAACTTACAATTTTCTTTGTTTTTGGGGGTGGGGCGGCCCGCCCGTATTTTTTGCCGGGGCGGGACGCCCATCCCACTTTCAAGAGTGGAAGTTATTTAATTCTCATTCCTTAGATTTTCTCAAACGGTTCACAGGAGGGGATGAGGCAGAAGTCTGATTTTTTATTTGAGCAAATTAGTTTGCTCCTACTCTGGGTAAGATTAACGAGAGAGCGGATTAGCTGGAGAACCAATCCGAAAAAGGATCGTAAAAACATTATCATTCAATAATAAACGATTCCCCAAAACATCATCACCATAATCATATTGCTTATTTTGCCAATTCAGGGATAGGGTAGGACTGTTGTAGTTATTTTCCAGTTGCCAACTTACACTCGCACCGTAGAGAGAGCGAGTGGAGTTTTTATCGATGGGGGCGATATAACCAGACAGAGTTAGAGTGCTTAGAGGACGGATGGTTAACTCAGCGAGTAAGCGATCGTCGTAGGAATTGGGTAGGATATCACCAAAATAGTTAGTCAAACCCAGAGAAAAAATTCCCCAATTTACGCGAGCGCTAACGGCAACTTCACTAGCTGGTGAAATACTAAGTACATCACCAATTCTTGTTTCTCGATCGAGAGCATAATTAAAGCCAGTTGATAAGGTTAAATTGGCCTGCCTACTGAAGGGAAAGGTTTTGGCGACACTCCCCCAAAGTTGGCTGTAATAATCGCGATCGGGGTTGAGATAACCAATCGCACCGCCGCGAAAACTCCAATTGTTTAGCGTATTTCTCGTGTAATCAGCACCGAGGTAGAGTTTGGGCTTTTCTGAAGCAATCACACCCGTATAGTATCGCAGGATATCTTCGCCTCCCGTCCAGTTTCCGGTAAAGCTGAGATGAGGATAGTAAGAGGTTTTTTCCCCATAGATACTTTCTCTCACAAAGTTGACATCTTGCTGTAAAAAGCTCAAATAAACTTGGGCATAAAAATTCTGCAAATTGGCCGTAGAATACTGATTTTGGTTAACCGCAGAGAATAACTGTACATTGCTATTTGCTCCACCTTCTGCACCAGCACCGACAAGGGTGACTTGTGGCCCTGTTGGATCATAAAAGGTTCGACCATCTTCAATATTGCGATCGATCACGGGAGAAAGACCGAGCCAAAGGCTGTTATAATTCGCTCTAGGAACTTGACTTAAGCTGGTGACATTAGGCGTTAAACTTTCGGCCCGTCCGAGTCCAGCGGAATAGATCGTAAAACTACTGCTGGGTAAACGAGTATTATTAGCCGCTAAAAATAAGTTGCGGTTGATATTAGTATTAACGGGATTTTTACTGCCTTGTAGGTCAGGAATGACATCGGGTAAAATTTGCGCGCCCGCTTGAATTGCCGTATTTAGCCAGCGATTTTCATCATCAACAAAGAGAGTAAAGCCTCGAATAGTCCGTCCTAAAACGGCTTCTCGATCATTGGCTTTAACAACTTGACGAACTCGCGAAACAGTACCTGCAATCGTATAGTCAACTTCTTCTTTTCTCTCAACTTTTGTTTTTTGGGATTGGCTGTTTCCCGGATAAGCACCCGAATTGGGAAAATAAAAATCGACACCAATCGGTTGACTGCTGGTTCCCCCTTGAAAGCCTGGAAGCTGCATAAAAGCCAAAGTTTCTGGTTTGAGAACCTCCCCAACCTGAGACGTTTGAAAGACGCGGGTAGGTACGAAAAACTCGGGATCTATACTATTGCGATCGATAACTAAACCTGGGGTATAAGTACATTGTTGGTCACTGGGAGTATTGGGAAAAATACAAGCCCCCGTTAAACTCATTTGAATTTCTAACCCCGTCATGGTTTGGGGTGCGGTAGTTGTGGTTGTAATTGTTCGTTCTAGGGGAACAGTCCGCAGTTGAAAATAAGTGCCTTTTTGGTCTACTCTATAAATATTATTTCGGCTTAAGCTTTCACTGACTCGACTGTTAAGTTTGAGAGTGCCATTTAAAAAAATATCGCTGTCTGTGGTGTCAGCAAAAGTATGGAAACCACTAAACTCCCATTCAGTTAGATGGCTGATGGGAATGTCATTGAGAGGTAAAGTAGTCGTGAAGGGGCTAAGTTTTTCGTCGGGCGCGATTCGAGGTGGAATAATGTAATCGGGGTCAGTAGATGGCGCAGAAGGTTGGGGTAATCCGTTAGGATTATTAGTTGATGGGGGTTTGGTGGGTTCAGGTTCAGGGGCTAAATTTTGGGATGAGGGTTCTAGGTTTGTAGCAGAAGTAGACCAGTTTGGTGTTTCTGATAAAGGGGTGGCTTGTGGAAGGTCGGAAACGCTTGGAGCGCTTCGAGGTGGAATAATGTAATCGGGGTCAGTAGATGGCGCAGAAGGTTGGGACAATCCGTTAGGATTATTAGTTGATTGGGGTTCTGTGGGTTGAGGTTCAGAGGCTAAATTTTGGGATGAGGGTTCTAGGTTTGTAGCAGAAGTAGACCTGTTGGGTGTTTCTGATAAAGAGGTGGTTTCTGGAAGGTCGGAAACGCTTGGAGCGCTTCGAGGTGGAATAATGTAATCGGGGTCAGTAGATGGCGCAGAAGGTTGGGCTAATCCGGTAGGATTATTAGTTGACTGGGGTTCTGTGGGTTGAGGTTCAGAGGCTAAATTTTGGGATGAGGGTTCCAATTTTGTAGCAGAAGTAAACCAGTTGGGTGTTTCTGATAAAGGGCTCGTTTCTGGAAGGTCGGAAACACTCGCAGCAGAGGAATCCAGTTGATTCGATGTGTCGAGTAAATTGGAGCGAGTTTCTGCTATGGCTGGGGTTGAGTAAGCGATGCTCAGGAAAGCCAAACCGACGACAATACTAGCATTGTATGCTCTTGAAAGGAGCGCCGTAGGGTTAGCGATAAATTTGAGGAGGTTAATCATCATTAAAAGCGCGGTAAGTAGGGATTAAATATATTAGTTAATACAGTGATTCAATTCGGATATCCTGATGATTTAATAACAATTAAATTTCTGGATTTAATATTGTTGTTATATATAGCGGCTCTCAATCATTGGTACAAATATGTAGGGTAGTGCTACCCCTACTCCCCGTGCCTACCCCCCACCGATCGGGGCAACCACGGGGGGTTTGCCATACAAAAATTACACAATTTATTTAGGCTCGCTATAGATGCAATAAAAAAATATTTATTGAAATGAATATTTTGAATGTTTAATAATTATAAAATCAGAATAAAGGGTGCGCTAACGGAAGTTAACGCACCTTATCATTTCAGAATTGAGACAATTAGACAGGCGCGAGAGCGCGAAAATCAGCCCATCAAGGGGGAATTTATGGTAAAATCCTCCGCTCCAATCAAGGCGGAATTTGTGTTAACTAAAGAAGCGAGGGTTTCTCCGGTTGATGAAACTTTAATTAAGGTGGAACTACCACTTTGGGCAATCTGTAAATCGCCGAAAGCTAAACCTCCATCTAATCGGATTATGTCTAGATTATCTTGGAAGCCATAGATCAGATCCTGACCCATTCCCGATGCCAGAACAAAGGTATCAATCCCTGCATTACCATAAAGCCGATCGCTCCCTGCACCGCCATTGAGGATATCATTTCCATCACCCCCATAGAGGATGTCATCACCGTCACCACCGAGGAGTTCGTCATTACCCGCATCTCCATAAAGGCGATCGCTGCCATTACCCCCCAACAGCACATCGTTATCATTGCCACCGTAGGCAATATCGTTGCCGTCACCACCATTGATGGTATCGTTTCCGGCGTTACCGTAGAGGACATCGCTACCTGCTAAACCGTCGATTTTGTCACCAGCCGCAGTACCGCGCAGAATGTCGTTATTGGGTGAACCGGAGATCGTCTTGCTGATCGTCTCATCGATATCATTAATCTTAACCACCAAGTCCTTTTCGTAACTCAGCTCTCCAGCATCGGTAGTGCGAACACGGATGTTGTAAGTTGACTTGGTTTCATAGTCGGGGGAATCCTTGATTTTCAGTTGGGCGCCGTCAATGATAAAGGCATTGTTATCCTCGGAGCCTTCTACCAAGGCGTAAGTAAAAAATTCATCGCCCTCATCGGGGTCGGTGGTGCTGAAGGTTCCAACCAAGGTGTTAGCGGGTACGTTTTCAGGGATGCTGGTCTTGTCGAGACTGATATCGGTAGGAGCGCTATTAGAAGGAACATTTAACCAAACTTGATTTCCCTCCCAACCACCAACAGTAACAGCATCTAGCTTTTGATCTCCATTTAAATCCCCTAAACTTACACCATTAGACCACGAGCCCAAGGGATTTTCTGGGGAGAAAGTACCATCACCATTTCCTAACCAAACTTGATCCCCCTTGTAACCAACAGTAACAGCATCTAGGAGTTTATCTCCATTTACATCCCCTAAACTTACACCTAAAGACCCCGCTCCAAATCGATTTCCTGGGGAGAAAGTACCATCACCTTTTCCTAACCAAACTTGATTCCCCTCCCAACCAACAGTAACAGCATCGAGGAGTTTATCTCCATTTACATCCCCTAAACTTACACCATTAGACTCAGATTTATATACAGATCCATCTAAATCGATGATTTGTCCAAAGGATTGTTGTTGGGAGAAACCCCCAAAACCATCTCCAAACCAAACTTGATTCCCGTTTCTCCCAACAGTAACAGCATCTAGTTTTTGATCTCCATTGACATCCCCTAAACTTACACCATTAGACCCATATCCCAAGGAATTTCCTGGGGAGAAAGTACCATCACCTTGTCCTAACCAAACTTGATTCCCGTTGTAACCAACAGTAACAGCATCGAGGAGTTGATCTCCATTTAAATTCCCTAAACTTACACCTAAAGACCCCGCTCCAAATCGATTTCCTGGGGAGAAAGTACCATCACCCTTTCCTAACCAAACTTGGTTCCCGTTGTAACCACCAAGAACAGGATCTAATTCATCATGTTGTTCTACAACAGTAACCGCATCTAGGTGTCCATCTCCATTTAAATCCCCTAAACTTACACCATTAGACCGATCTCCAAAGGGTTCTCCTGGAATAAAGGATACCAAAATTCCCGGATAGTTCTCTAGTGCTGCTGCTTTAAAGGCTAAGGTAGCAACTGCTTTATTTGTCGTTACCTCTAACTCCCAGTTTCCACCCTTCGCAGCACTCCCTGTCAGAGTCTTAGAAGCGCCAATTTCTGCCCCCGTCAGAGTGTGTAACTTAGTAATAAATTCCGCTCCTGCATCCCCTGCTGCCACATTACAACCATAGAGGAGGATGTTGGCAACATCCCACTGTTGCAGTTGAGTCGCGTAGCCGTTGAGGGTATCTAAACTCAGTTGGCTATTGCCCAGATACAAGCAACCTGGGGAACCGTGAGAAATAATATGAACTGCATCGATATTCTGACGGTGTTGTAAAACCAGGCTAATTTGTTCGATGCCATCGGCCGTCCCATCTAGGACAAAGACTTCAGTAGTGGGAAGAACCCCCTCAATGAGTAGCTCGGCGTTTTCTACTCCGGCATCGATAAAAACAATTGTGGTGGCTGGATTGATAGTTTTTGAAGTATTTAGCATGGGTTTCATCTGGGGAATGTCCTTGTTATTTATCAGAAGGTATTGCGGACAAAAAACCTCTCTTAATGAGGATCTTTCCTGACTTCCTGTGGCGAGAGTCGCTGAGATCCTCATATCAGATTTGAGAGGGGAGAAAATTGATAGAATTTCTGGGTCAGCTTGCTAGCTAACAACTCTCAACAGTTCTAGAGCTTGGGAGAATTAACAACAGCATTGCCAGTAACGGTACCAAGCTGCACGGTGACAGTTCCAGCACTAAAGGTATTTTTTTGTTCGTTAGCTTTGTCGGCGTCAGCAACGGGCGTAACGTCGAAACCAGTCGAATTGCCGACAGTCGAAAAACCCTGTATCCCTGCACTACCCAGAGCCCAAGCTGAGTTCTGTAGACCACCCGCAACACCACTAGCATAGTTGAAAGCAGCAGCAGAAGCGTTTTCTTTACCGACCGCCGCCGAGACAGCCACACCTGTAACCAATGAGTTCGCGCCAACGGTGAAAGCCGCAGAACCTGCTATACCACCTTCACCGGCACGGGCTACGGTAGCGAAACCAAAAGCATTGAGAATAACGAGACCACTAACGAAAGCAATACGACGAATCATCATTTTTCAACTCCAGGGTTGGTTTTTTGTGTTCTATTAGTTAGACGTTTCCCGAAGGCGATTTGTGAATAATTCAGTCTTTAGATAGATGACATCTCTAACTTTTGGGGGTGACGGGGTTTGAGGGAGGATTTGACAAATTCTTGCTACGCAGTCCATCTCTTCCTGAAAATCTAGATTGAGGAAACGGGATGCCGAATTTTTCCATGCCAAATTCGGCCTAGCGCCATATCGCGCCCAGCGCGAGTCATAGAGAAAGCGGGAATATAGGGGATTGCAGCTCGCGGCAGCATTAATGCCCAATACGCTTGGGTTAAGGAAAATGTTGGGCGGAGTGAAACGGAGGGTTCGTTCCACGGGCCCAACCTACGCACTACTGATTTAAAGCGATTTTCTGCCTGCCTATTTTTCAGATGGAAGAAAGCCAGCCGCCACTGTCTGCCCACATCCTCCTGTACAGTGGAAAAAGCGATACAGCAGACGCACCGTTGCGCGATATGCCTCCTGCACCCTGGGGCGATCGCATTTCTGGCGATCGAACATCGGTCAAATATGGGTTTTCTCTGTTGAGAAACTGGGAATACAGCCGATTGCAGTCGCTGATGGTACAACAGCCCTGTGCGGGCTGCATTAATGATGCCTCCACACCAAGAGCTTTTTGGCTTTCCCAAGACTCAGAAAGCAATCCGCTGTAGGCGTTAGGCGCGATCGCTTTTTCGCTGTCATTCCCCAGACTATTAGCCAATATCCGTAGGGGTGAATCATCCTTCGCGCCTAGATGCAAAACACACACCGCCGCTTCTTGCTTTTCCTCACCCGCAACAATTTCTCTTTCTTTTATCTCCCCATCAGATTTAGCATTCACTAAAACCGATTCTTGAATTTCCCCACCTGCAACGATTTCTCTTTCTTCAATCTCCTCTGTTACCGTTTTTTTTTCAACAATATTCAGAGACTTTTTCCCTTTAGCAGACTGAGGAGAAACCCTGGACTTAGGATTAGACAAATCAGAGTCAGTCCCCTCTTCCCCGAAATTTTCACTGAACCGCTGACGCAAAATTGCCCGCGCCTGGGAAATGCGCTTGCGGACGTTATCGTAGGATATAGCAAGCTGTTCTGCAATATCTGGATAAGACAGCCCTGATTCAAAATGGAGAATAAAAGTCTCGCGCAATCTATCTGGCAACTCATCTATTGCGGCGCGAAAAAATAATTCGACTTCTCCCCGCATAGCTGCGCGAACAGGTGTTTCTTCTGGGCTAATTAATTCGGTTTCGTTTCCTATAGCAATGGTGTCCAAACTTTCAACTCCTACTGCACCCCTGTTGCGCTCTCGATGGATATCGGCGCACAGGTTATAAGTCAGTTTGGTTAACCAAGCCTTAAAGTTTTTGATATCATCCGTACCATCTCTTGCTTTCTCCCAAGCTTTCAGCATCGCGCGACTGAGGGCATCTTCCGCATCGGTTGGGTTGCCCATCCACTTGCGACAGCAACGGTAAAGGTAATCTTGATTATCCTGCCATAATTTCCAAAAAGCTGAATCTATATCTGGAGTGCATGAGGAAGGGACTGATGCAGAACTAGAAATTAACATCTGTGGGTGCCGAAACTCTAAGTGGACAAACAACTGGCGATTAATTTAGGCCGTAATTTACCTAGCCTCAGATGCACCTATCACCATGTTGACTCACCACTCAGGCTCATGTCAGTCGGAAAAGTCGGATCTTTTAAGTCGGAAAAGTCGGAAAAGTAGGATCATCGCGGCTATGAGTGCATAGCTGAGACATCCCTTGGCAGTTTTAGGAGTTACGCAAACGGCTTTTTAACACTATTGGTAGTGTAAGGTGCGCCATAAGCACCCTACAGATAGAGTTTATGCGTACTTCCTAAGTAGTGTGTGCGCCATAAGCACCCTACAGATAGAGTTTATGCGTAATTTTTCAATTTAATGTCACCAAGCTAAAATCTGAACTTTAAGATTTAAAATCCTTGGACAGAGGATTAAGCCACAGCAGAATTGTCCGTTTTAATTCATTTAATTCTCGATACACTTCTTGTTTGACCCACTGCCCGATCGCATCGAATGGTGTAAAAATTTGACCCACAGGCCAGCTAACATCTTGACCCAAGGGTGTTTGATGGTTGCCGGCTAGAGTCTGAACTGTAATCATGTCGGGAAATCGTGCTTTTAGTAATTTGGTCAAAAGCAGGGTTTGGTCGATGTTGTCGCCGTTAAATTTAACTAAAAGATTGCGCCGAATTTGATAGCTATCTTGGACGAGGCGATTAGTCTCTTGCGGGGAAGGGGTAAACTCTACGTTAAAGACGGGGGAAATTTGCTCGACGATCGGGATTGCTTCGGATGCCGCATAATTGTTGAAAGAAATCAGAATATTGCCTGCCCTTTCTACGTCGAACACAGAACCGATTAGCAAGTGCAGTTTGCATCCCATGCTGTGTCCCATGCCGTAAATGGGGAGATAGGAAGATTTGAGCAATTTAGTGGCGCGCAGGCGATCGAGGGCATTTTCAAATTTGTTGAGGACATCGCGGGCGATCGCAATATGATCCAAAGTATTGACAAACGGCGTTGCGACTACAACATATCCTTGATTCCCCAAAGCTTCTAACAGCCAGCGATAGGTGAGTTGCGGTGCTGTCGCCACAAATGCACCGCCGAGAAAATGTACGATCGCGATCGGTCTTGAAGGAATTAATACCCAGTTGCCCGAAATTTCTTGCCAGTCCATAAATTCAATCTAATAATAAATAAAAAGGCGATCGTCCTCTGAAGGTAGAAGGAAGAATGTTTTATAAATTTTTGCTTTTATTTTCTGCCTAAAAAATGGTTTTTAATATCATGTCCGGTTAATCAGTTATCATTTGAGTGCGAGCGTCTCGCTCGCGAGCTAGAAGCTCGCACTCGCAAATAAATATAAGCGATCGCTCGGACTTGATATAACCCATTTTTTCATTCAAAAAACTTTGCTTTTTACTTACAGCTTATTTATTGTAACTGTTTTGGTCGCAAATAGCACGGCGGGCGATCGCTGCTATTGGCAGGCTTTATAGGGTTGAAGGTGTCGGGCGAGTAACTCAAGGCTGACCTCCGATCGCCATTGTCAAGGATTTTTCCGTTCGCGATCGCACTCCGACGCTCAGAAACCGGGTTTTTTACGAAAAATACTTCGTTCGAGCCAGCCGATTCGGTAAAAAAACCGGTTTCTCGGCCCCCATGCGTAAGTCATAATACAAATACAATATTCTTTAGGACAGCCCCCCGATTTCAGGCGATCGCTGGGGGTTTAATTCTGGCGAATGACTGATACCTTCTGCGGTTTGATGACTCAACTTTTCGTGAGTCTTCATCCATTTCCACTTGTTGACAGTAGCTTGCGGATTGAGTACGGTGGTAGCGAGGCCGTAAATAATAGTCGGCAAAACCTCCCGATTTAACCAACTTTGTCCCAGCTTTCTCATGTAGTGCAGTGCCAAAACTTCTCGAAATTTGTTAAGCCTTTGCAAAAGCGGCAAATTCTTAAAACATAACTCTTCGTACTCCTGGAGTGATAACTCTTTTTCTCCCCGCAAGCGCCGCAATTGGTTTTCCTTGACACAATCAGAAGCAATGCGCTTCTTCAGCCAGTGCTTATCTGTGAGAGAGTTCCCTCTAATTCGATAATTTCCCAAAGGTTCGGTGGCCGCTAGCAAGCCGTACTTTTGAGCAAGTTTGGTAAATAATTCTGTATCTTCTCCTACCTGCCAATCTTCTGCAAAGCCGCCTTCTTGGAGTAGAATAGAACGATCGACTACAACAGAAGACGGGAAAACCCAAGGACTTTCGCCTGTCTCCTTAATCGCCTGCATTTCTGCTTTAGTTGTAGGATAGGTGGGAATATAACTCAACTTGTTGCCGCGCTTGTCTAAATACCGCAAAGCGTGAGCCACAGCTTTGACTTCGGGATTGTCTGCGAGCATCTTCAAACAAACTTCTAACTTATTGGGTTCCCAGGTATCGTCGCTGTCGATAAACGCTACATACTCGCCCGTTGCCTGATATATCATTAAATTTCTCGCCTTAGAAACCCCGTAATTTTGGGGATTTCTGAAGTATTGAATTCTCGAATCTTGCTCGACCAGCTTAGCAGCAACTTTGTCAGTAGCGTCTGTAGAGCAGTCATCAACAATTAAAATTTCTAGATTCTTGTGGGTACCATTGAGTACGGAGGCAACTGTCTCGGCCAGAGTGTCGGCAGCATTGAATGCAGGAATGATTACGCTGACTTTTTGGCTGTTCATAACTTGAATTACGTGTGGTTTGGTAGTGGTTCGCCGAAGTATAGTCTCGAAGCAGACACTCTGACTCATTTACGTGCAAGTACCTGTAGTCAGGAAACGGGCCTAGGTACTGCCAATATAACAGGTTTACCGACATCAGTGTTATCTACCATAAGGAGGGAAGAGCCCTTAGCAGCCGGAGTGTAGACTATTATTTGGCGGTCAATTTTTCTGACACAAAGGCGACGGGTGCGAGGGATTGAGGGATTTTTCTGGGGACTGGAGTTGTCCTAAATTCGATCGCATCTTTTTGCTTTAATAGGACTTACCCAGAAAAACCAGGTCTCAGCCAAAATTATTGGTTTGAAAACTCTATAGCTACTAAAAAACAGGGTTTCTGACTCAGAGCGATTCCGGTTAATCGGTGAGCATAATTGTTTGTGATGGGCCAGCGGCGGGCGAGTGAGGACTGTGATTCCTCACTACAAACCTCATTATAATTATTTAATCAAACTTGAGAGCCAGATTGGGTAAATCCTGTTGTATGGATTAACTAACCAGTCGAACAAATGCGCCAAAACGGCTATGCTTAATCTGCTATATGTTGCATTACCATAGCCATCACCTAAAATACTGATGATTTTGCTGTTGCTCAATCAGGCTATGAAACAAAAATAATTTGAAAATTCAGAAGCTTTGTAAATCCTGGTTTATATGATTGGCATCTTTAGTTTTTTCTATCGTAAATCAGCAACGGCGTTTTTGTATGTTCCTCAGCTCTTTTGAAATCTGTATTTTCTCAACAAAAATGCTTTTTAAAACTTGTTTAATTATGAAGTTGCCCTAAGCTGTCCCTCATTTCTCTCTTCCTCTTGTACCGCGAGATCCTCCTAGGGTCAAATCGTTTTCCCGTCTGTCATAACAGGTAATGTATCTGCGGTTGAACTCAGTACCGTTAGGTCTTAGCGAAGACGATCGTAAAATTATACTGTAAAAAATCCTCGCCTCACCCGTAAAAAATGTTGCCAAATTTCTTGAGTAAAGTGCGAATTTATACTTCTTTCCTAACAATCTTGGTCTTGGGTGGCTGCCAGCAGCAGCTACAGCCAAACTTGCAGCAACAGCGCAGCAAACAGGGGATGGCAGTTTCAGCTCACCCTCTGGCGAGCGCTGCGGGGCTGGCCCTGCTGCAACAGGGAGGCAATGCAGTGGATGCGGCGGCTGCTACGGCTTTGGCGATTTCGGTGGTGGAGCCTTTTTCGGCGGGTATCGGCGGCGGGGGTTTTTTACTGTTGCAGCGGGCCCAAACGGGGACTGTGCAAGCGCTGGATTTCCGGGAACGAGCTCCGAAACGGGCGACGCGGGATATGTACCTCGACAAGCAAGGCAAGGTGCGCCAAAGGGCAAGTCTGGACGGGCATTTGGCGGCGGGTATTCCGGGCACTGTTGCTGGACTTTATACGGTGCACCGCGAGTACGGTAAGTTACCTTGGGCACAGGTGGTGGCTCCGGCGATCGCCCTGGCTGAAAAAGGCTTTCCGGTAAGTTCGCGGTTTACCACGGCTACCGGGCGACGACAGGATGTGCTCAAAAAAAACCCGGCGGCGCGGGAGGTTTTTACTCGTGGTGGCATTTTATACCAGCCGGGTGAGATTTTGGTGCAGCGGGATTTGGCGCGGACTTTGCGGCAGATTGCACAAAATCCGCAGAGTTTTTATACCGGGGACATTGCGCGGGCGATCGCCGCCGATATGGCTAAAAATGGCGGGATTATCACTCTCGAAGATTTGAAAAACTATACGCCGATTTGGCGGAATCCGGTTTGCGGCAACTTTCGCACTTATGAAATTTGCGCGATGTCGCCTCCTTCTTCCGGCGGCGTTCATTTGTTGCAAATCTTAAATATTCTGGGAGATACGGATCTCAAGAGGTTGGGGAGGCAAAGTCCAGATACTTTGCACTTGCTCGCGGAGAGCATGAGGATTGCTTATGCCGATCGGGCTGAGTATTTGGGCGACCCGGATTTTGTGAGTGTACCGGTCAAAGCTCTGACTAGCAGCAATTATGCCAAATTGAGACGATCGCAAATCCAAATGTCAAAAGCCAGACCCTCCAGCGAGGTAAAGGCTGTTGAGGCTGAAACTTTGAACCGTCTCCTGTGGGAGTCTCCCGAAACTACCCACCTAACGGTAGTTGACAAAGAGCGCAATGTGGTATCTTTGACGTTTACGGTGAATGGCGGTTTTGGGGCTGGAGTCGTGGCTGCGGGTACGGGAATTTTGCTCAACAACGAGATGGATGATTTTGCAGCGGCGCCGGGAGTGCCGAACTTGTTTGGTTTGGTGGGCGGGGAGGCAAATTCGATCGCCCCGGGGAAAACTCCTTTATCGAGCATGACGCCAGTCATCGTGACCGAAAATGGTAAATTTCGCCTCGCTGCGGGGGCTCCCGGAGGCAGCACGATTATTACTACGGTGTTGCAAATTGTGCTGAACGTGTTGGTTTACGACATGAATGTCGGCGAGGCTGTGTCTGCACCGAGGATTCACCATCAGTGGCTGCCCGATGGCCTGATGGTGGAACGGGGAGGTTTTGAGGCTGCGACGCTTTCGGAGTTGCGGCGGCGGGGACACCTGATTTTCGAACGTGACGGCTGGGGCAATGCCAATGCGATCGTCCTGACTGCAGACGGTTGGTTGGAAGGGGCTGCCGATCGGCGCGGGGAAGGAGAAGCAAGGGGGTTTTAGTTAACAGTCAGTCGATTAGAGATTTTAGATTTTAGACGGCGGCGAGACTTCGGCGACTCAACGATTTTAGATTTACTCCACAGATGAATCTGCGAGGTTGAACTAGGGTCAAAAATTTTGATATCTCTACGACAGGAATCTGGGGTTTGTATAGTTTTTTTGGGCGAGGTCATCTTTCATGAGTCAGGAGTCATTAGCTATTAGTCATGACTCATGACTCATTAGCTATTAGTCATTAGTCATTAGTCATTTTGAAGAGCGCCAACGGTATCAAAACCGGGTTTTTTGGGTTTACCGTGCGTAAGTCATGAAATTATTAGTCTGTGTACGTGTATTTTTGCATCCGTATTTTTGCGCTGAGGTTTATAAGCTGACTAATTGCCAAGAACTACCAAAAAGAATAACCACAGAAAGCGTATATACACTTATGTGTAAAGTTATTGTAAAGGCACTAGACATTAATACTTATATAATGTAAAAATTAAGTTGTGCAGAGAATCAGGTTTGTATCTTCCAGGAAAAATTTATGATAATTACTCACAAAATTGCTGCCTTAACAGCTACATTAACTACTGCTCTGAGTTTGTTGGCAGCGCCAGCAATGGCATTTTCGGTAGGGGCAACTAATAACACTGAGACTTTAAAAAATAATTTATTGGGGGCTAATACAGCCGGGTTGAGTAATTTCTCTGTTTCAATTAGGGGTAATTCGGCTGCTTTTGGTACTTTCACTAATGACCCCTTCGGTTTGACATCAGGTGTTGTTCTGAGCACTGGTAGAGTCGCCGATATAGCGGGTCAGAATCGGAAAGATAACTTCACGACACAGGACAGCGATTTAAGCACGGACTTTGGTGCTAAGGGTGAACAGGGGGATGTGACTCAGCTAAACCTCAGCTTTTTTGCTGATAGCACGGTTCAAAAGTTGTTCTTTGAATATGTATTTGCTTCTGAGGAGTTTCCTGAGTTCGGCGCTTATGAAGAATATAATGACGATTTTGAACTGCTGCTGAACGGCATTAATTTGGCAAAATTGAGCGACGGAAAAACAGTTACGATTAATAATCTTGTTCCCGATCCATATAATCGCTCTACCGATCACCCCGACTATATTGACAACCCAAGTTTCACAGGTATTGCTGCTAACATCGTTAAGCTGGACGGTTTTACTAAAGTTTTAGGTTTTGAGGGTTTGCTCAAGCAAAATCAGACGAATGTTCTCAGCATCCGCATTAAAGATGTGGGCGATGGCTATTTAGATTCTGCTGTATTTATTAAAGGCGGTTCTGTGGGGACGGTTCAACCTGAGCCGGTTCCCGAACCGATGACTGTGGGGGGTTTGATGGCGGGAGGCACTATGCTGGCTGCTGGACGAAAGTTACGCAATCGCCGTGGCGGAAGTAATTAATAACGGAAGGAAGTTCGGCAACGGATTATGTAACGGATGTAACGGATATAACGGATGTAACGGATGTCAGTCCGATGCAAGTCGGAATAAGGGAGAAGGAACAAGGGAGAAGGAACAAGGGAGAAGGAACAAGGGAGAAGGAAGAAGGAAGAAGGCAGAAGGCAGAAGGGAAGAAGGCAGAAGGAAGAAGGCAGAAGGAAGAAGGCAGAAGGAAAAAACAGAACAGGAACCATTTTGGCGGTTGCTGTAATATGAATCTCGATTAGCCGTGTTGGAGATTGAAAGGGGGTTTGATGAACGAAAAGACCTCGTTGCAGTTCTTGAACCGGGTAAAAAAACTTGGTTTGTGCGATCGCGATCGCGTAAGATCATGTCAAGTAATTTAAGCATTATGGTTACGCAGCGAGGAATGCAAGTCCTCATACAATTCTGACGACGAATGCCCTCACTACGAACCAATTTTCTTGCGGTTGTTCTAGCGGACAGAATATAAGTTTTTATCCCAAATTCGCAAAGGGCGGATTTTTTTGTGTTTGGAGTTGCAGCAAATATTGCGGGTAAAACCCGCGTCTACAACCACTGACTAAAAACTAAATAATTTAGCTATGAACAGTACCATCGGGTAAGATTGTACCTGTTAATGTAGTCCGGGTAAGTTTGACCATAACTCGATCGCCGTAACCGATTTTCGCTCCTGTTAAGTCAGCACCGCTCAAGTCAGCACCGCTCAAATCGGCTCCGATTAAGTTGGTTTCTCTCAAGTTGGCATTGATCAAACAAGCTCCTAACAAATTAGCCCGGAACAAGTTAGCTTGGTGCAAATTCGCGCCTGTGAGATTGACGTTGTGTAGAAAAGCATCACTTAAGTCGGCTTCACTCAGGTTTGCATTGCTCAAGTTTCTCCCTGAAAAATCCTTTTCTTTTAAGGAAGCTCCTTGGAAGTTGGAACCGCTCAAATCGGGAGCTTGGGGCCCAGCTTGGCGGTAAGACTGAGATGGCGGCGGCTGCGATTGGTAGCGGGAGGCCTCTGAATAGGGCCCTGCAGGGTTTCCCCCATAGTTTCCCGCATAATTTCCAGGATATTTTCCTGAAGAGGGTTCAGAAGAGTACCGCGGTTCTTTTGGGTTGGCCGGTGGTGGCTGGGTGTTTTGGTGCTGGGTGTTTGGATACTGAGTATTTCTGTACTGAGCGTTTTGGTACTGAGCGTTTTGTTGCTGAGCGTTTTGGTACTGAGTGTTTTGGTACTGAGTATTGGGTTGCTGAGCGTTTTGGTACTGAGTATTTTGTTGCTGAGTATTTTGTTGCTGAGTATTTCTGTACTGAGCGTTTTGTTGCTGAGTATTTTGTTGCTGAGTATTTCTGTACTGAGCGTTTTGTTGCTGAGTATTTTGTTGCTGAGTGTTTCTGTACTGAGCGTTTTGTTGCTGGGTGTTTTGTTGCTGAGTGTTTCTGTACTGAGCGTTTTGTTGCTGGGTGTTTTGTTGCTGGGTGTGTTTGTGCTGGGTGTTTTGTTGCTGGGTGTGTTTGTGCTGAGTATGTTTGTGCTGAACGTTCTGATTCTGACCTCTTGGTTGAATCGATCGCAATTGTTCGCGAGCTTGATTAATTTCCTTAATCTTTTCTTCAGCTTTCTGTAGTAGTCTGGGATTGTCTTTGGGGATGCGATCGGGGTGCCAAATGAACGCTAAATCCTTGTAGGCTTGGCTAATTTCTTCTCTGGAAGCTCCCGGCAACAGTCCCAGCACTTTATAGTATTGGTCGAGGTCGTTCATTGTACCACCTTTCGCTTTAAGAAATTAGAAATTAAAAATTAAGATCGGAGCAAAAGCCGTTCTCAAAGCTTGCGTGTCCGATCGTACATTAGATGAACAATAACTCAGCTAAGCCGCTGCTGGCAAAAAGTCTCGAATTCGCTGCAAGTATGTTGCGGCATCCTCCAGCATCGGAAAGTGAGCCGTATTCGGAATTATAACAAATTCTACTTTTTTGCTGAGGGAGGCTGCTTGCTCTCCCATGACGGCGGGGATAATTTGGTCAAATTCTCCGGCAATAAGCAGTGTGGGAACACTCAGCCGCGCAAATTCTTGGGGCATTTCCTCGGCTGCTCTTTTACTGACTGCCGTCACCATTGTACCTATAGCAGCTTGCTCGTCTGCCATTAAAAAATCCTTGAGAAACGCCAGACTGACCTCTGTGGGCAGGGAACGGCGCAAAAACCGGGCCATAAATAGCCGATCGGCAAACGGGATGGATGCCAACCAAGAGGGTCTAAATTTTACCACATAGCCACCGAATTTGTGAAAAGTTGTAAAGGATTTCTCATCGTATTCAAAAATCCCGCTGCAAGTGAGAATTGCTTTTTCTACTTTTTCGGGGTAAAGGTTGAGAAATAAAGTAGCAATTGATGCACCTGTGGAGTGAGCATTGAGAAAGACGCGGCTTAAATTCAGAGATTCTAATAATTGCGCTAAGTCATGGGCGTAGGTTTCGAGTTCGTAGCTGGACTCAGGAGGCTCTTTTGGCAAGGGCGATCGACCAAAACCTCTCATATCGTAGAGCAAACAATCAAAATCATCAGCAATAGCCCGTGCCGTGCTTTCCCAGTAGCGCGCTGAACCCGCCCAGCCGTGCAGGAATACCATCACTGGTTTGCCGCTGGGTTGGGTACTGTTATCTGCCGTTATCCACTCGTAATAATGTTCTACACCGCGAATTGAAATGAAAGCCATGATTAAGTAGTTTTGAGTTTTGAGTGATAATTTTAAATCATATAGGAAGGAGGGGCGATCGCGTCTCATATCAAATCCGGTTGCATCGTCCTGTATTCATCTCTGTATTCTCTCCCTCTGCGTTCTCTGCGCCCTCTGCGGTTAAATCATTCCGATGCTACCGGAAACGATATCAGTTAGCAAAACTCGTATAATGTAAGCAGCAAAAGATTACAAGCAAATTTAATATGAAAGAATTAAATAAATTAGAATTGGATGGAATTAAGAACATGGGGGCAGTTAAGACTCAGGTAAAGCTGACCAATGCCATAGATGAAGCTCTAATTAGTCGGGGGTTGCTCGCGCCTCGGCTGTTGCGTGAGTGTGAAACAAAAGCTCTCGTAGATACAGGATCGGTTTACCTAGTAATTTCAGCAGAGATGGTACAGCAGCTAGGTTTACGAATTATAGGACAGCAGCTTGTTAAGTATGCTGATGATCGTCATGAAACCGTAGGAGTAACGGAGGCTATATTAATTGAAATTGAGGGGCGTAGGACTACCGAGGATGCTCTGGTGACAGGTGATGAGGTGTTGATTGGTCAGGTGGTTTTGGAGAAGTTAGATTTGCTTGTCGATTGTAGGAATCAGCGGTTAATCGGGAATCCCACTAATCCTAACTATCCTGTAACTTATATCAAGTTAACAGGCGGATGCTAAAAAAAATACCCAGATTACCAACTTCTTAAAAAAGTCGGTAATCTCAAAAAAATCTGCGTTAATCTGCGTCAACCCGCCCACATCTGCAGTCAAAAATTACCAACATAAAAACTAATCATAAATCTTAAGCAGCAGAAGCAGCTAGCCAAAATAAACCATCTACCAAAAGCGTGCTTAACACCGCGCCACTGAAAGCGCGCCAGTGCAGTTCTCGATCGCGCAAACTCAGCAAACCGACTGTTAGCAACACAGCGATTAAAACTAAAGCACAGCCTATGCCCCAAGGAGTTTCAATTTGACCGATCGCACTTTGAAAAATCGGCATAGCTAATTCCGGTTCCGCGTGCATAACTTGCCGCCAGTAGGGCATCAACCCAGTTAAGTAAAAATATAAATCGGTAATGGCAGTGCCAAATAGCGAACCCAAGTAAAAATAGCTGCCCACTTTTCCCCAAGATTTGCCCAAGCACCAAATAGCAAAAGGCAAGCCAATTGATTCTATAGGTAGATGTAAAATTGGTTCCCATCTAAACCAGCCCCAATAAATAGAACCTGCCAACCAACATCCGGCAAATCCTAATAATAAATCTCCCCAAAGTTGTGTTTTGGGGCGGAAAATTAGGATTAAACTAAGTACGAACCAGGGGATAGTTGATAGCAAACTGATGGTTGGATATAAACGCACTAACGGTGCTTGCACGAAGACTGGAATTGAGACTAAAAATGCTGAGGCGCTAAATATCAACCACTGTTTGATGGTGTTTGTTGTGGCTGAAGTGAGAGAATTGTCGAGGCGGGCGATGGTGGCAATAGGTGCGATCGCTGAGGATACTAAATTTAGATTAAACAACTGATTGGACTCCGTATTGTTTCAATAGGTGGACTAAAAATTTGGCTGCGGTTGTGGGTGCGACAGTCTCAATGCCGGCGGCGGTTTGGCTGACGTGCCAGCCTTTTGCCGTTTGGGGAGCTCGCCATAAATCCAAATGTTCGATCGCGGGATCTGCATAAAAGCTTTCTCCACCGCCACCGAGAATTGCTGAACTCCAGTGCGTAAAGCGATCGTGGCTGATGCGGTGGATGGGAAAATTGCCCCCCAGGGGTACTCCCCAACCGTCTAAGGCAAAAAATGCCCCGACTTTGCCGCCGAGTTGCTGCCACAGAAGAGCCGCCCCGATCGCCCCGGCTACTCCTGCCGAAAAGCTGACAAATACTAGACTTTCTCCTGCTAACTCTTCGCTGCACAAAAAGTGCAATATGTCAAGAGCAGAAAAAGGCGGATATTTATGAGCGGGAAAAATCTTGACACGATCGACTATTTGCTGGTTTTGGCGATCGGCTGCCAGTCCCCAAAGCCCCGAAAGTCCCGCCAGGAAACAGTCGGTTAGCTTTGGTTCGTGGACTCCGGGGCAAATTACCAGTCTCATAGTTCGTCAAGAAAGTTAATATAGTTCGCAACATAACTTTATCATATACCTACTATATCATATACTACCCCAGGGGATAGGGTGTTAAACTTATAATAGACTGAAGTTTGAAGAGTATCCCCCTAACTTAAAAGCTGGGAACCCTCCAAATCGCCGGAATCAGAGGCAAGGTGAGAGAGTCTTAAGAAAACATGAAACTTATCCCCCCTGGCCCCATTCCCTGTCAGGCTTAGCTAAAGTCTGATTCTAGTTCTAGCCACCCTACGAATTTCGGGTCAGGGTCAAAAAACCGACTTAGGACTGATGCTCATCAATCCGGTTTCTAGGATAAAGAAGAGGTTTGACCGGGAAGTAGGGGCGCAGAAACCGGGAATCAGCCCAGCACGCAACCGTCGTGCGATCGCACACAATGAAAAATCTCCGATTCCCCCTTCATCCTGCCTGGATCTCTTAGAATAAATAAAATTGAGGAATACAAAGTGGTTGCTTCTCCAGAAAAAATCGAGTTCAAAACATCTGCAGCACCCGCAAGTAACGATCGCGTTGCTGTATTGCTGATGGGTTATGGCGAAGTCGAAAGCTACGACGATTTTGCCAACTACAACGAACAAGCTTTAAATTTGCTTACGGCAAAGTTTGCGCCAGTACCGCTGTGGATTTATCCGCCGCTGGCGAAGATTTTAGCAATCTTTGACTTGCACGAGTGGAGTCACCAACACGGTAAATTCGTTTCGCCGCACAATGCAATTTTTGAACAGCAGCGCGCCGGGATAGAAAAGAATTTACAGGAAAAATGGGGCGATAAAGTAAAAGTGTTCAAAGCTTTTAACTTTTGCGCGCCGTTTTTGCCGGAACAAGTAATCCCTCAAATTCAAGCAGAAGGATTTGACAAAATTCTGATTTATCCGCTGTTGGTAGTTGATTCTGTTTTCACCAGCGGCATTGCAGTCGAACAGGTGAATAAAGCTTTAGCACAAACCTTTGATGGTAAGGAACATTGGGTAAAAGGACAGCGCTACATTCCTTCTTTTTACGATGAACCTGCTTACATCCAGCTAATGGCGGATTTGGTTGAAGAGGAAATTAAGAACGATTTAGCTGTAGCGCATTTGCCTTCTCAGATTGGGATTGTGCTGATGAATCACGGTTGTCCGCACAAGGCGAAGGGCTTTACTTCGGGAATTGTGGAAAGTCAAGCTTTGTACGATCGCGTGCGGGAACGTTTGATGTATCGCTATCCTTTGATTTCGGTGGGTTGGCTGAATCACGACACACCGCTGATTGAATGGACGCAGCCGGATGCGACGTTGGCTGCGAAGAATTTGATCGATTTGGGTGCAACTGCGATCGTCTTTATGCCGATCGGATTTGCGACAGAAAATCACGAAACTTTGTTAGATGTAGACCACATTATTGAGTCTTTGCAGAAACAGCGTCAAGGAGTTACTTACCGCAAATTGCCTTGCGTTAACGACCATCCAGAGTTTCTGAAAATGGCGGCAGAGTGGGCAAATCCGCAGATTGAAGCGTTGTTGAGTGAAACTGCGGTTGCTGTTAATCCGAGTTTGGTTTCGGCGCACCGCGAGCACGCGCATTCTCATGAAGGGCACGGGCATTCTCATGGCGGGCACGGCCATTCTCATGGTGATAACGGGCATTCTCATGGCGGGCACGGCCATTCTCATGGCGGGCACGGGCATTCTCATTAATTGGGAGCCCAGAAACCTGGTTTTTTGACGACAATACTTCGTTGCAGCCTGCAGATTAAATAAAAAACCCGGTTTCTTTGTCGGAGTGGGTAAGTTCAGATTAATTTAGGTAAAAAGTTGATCGTCCTTTGCTTTTTTTAGAGAAGGGGCGATTTTTTTGCTTATTTATGGTACTGTAAAACTTAACAATGGCAGCAGGCGGGGTGACAACCCCGCCTGAAACCCAGACTGAATAAAAATTTAACCCACTTGTGCTAAAAAAAGATAGGCAGCCAAATTGTTACAGGCTAGCCTACCAAAAAAAATGTTACCCACATTCTATCAGACCCATTTACAGAAACAACTGACCCACGCCCAGTTTATGCTGCTGACAATCTTATTGAATGTGATACAGTCAGAAAAACAAGTGAGATTAGAGAGGCTGGCACGGGTATTTCCTCATCCAATTACCACGCCCAAGTCGGCGCCGTAAACTGCAAAGATTTCTGAACATACCTCAATTAACGATTGCACGCTCTTTGGTTCACTTTGATCGCTTATTGGTTAACAACTTATTGCTCTGTCGGACAAACTTTATCAATTGCGATCGCTCCTACGTCAATGGGGGTGTATCAATCTCTTGCCCTCCCATTGAAAAGAGTGTTTGTTACCTAAATTGGGAAACAGTAATTTATCAGAACGAACCCTCGCTCTACAACAAGTCCTACCATTACTTAAAGAATATAAAGTGCTTGTTTTGGGCTACCGTGAATTTTGTTCAGGAGACTGGGGAAGCTGGCTTAAGACAATGGGTGTGTCTTTTTGCTTGAGGCTGAAAAAAAATCCTATACCAATCCTAAATGATTATACTCGTTACCAGGCTCTTCCTGGTAACGCATATCCGGAGGAAGAGCCTCCATAGTCTCCGCCGAGGCAGAGCAAGAGTGACATCGGTTCCCAGGAAGAGCCTGGAAGTTAACCAGTTATTGAAACTGATGCGAGGATTGCTATAGTCGGTCAACAGAAAACTTAATCTGGCAACGCTTAGATTAATTAGCAATAGTACCAGGCACATCTTGATACTTTCATTCTGATGAGGGTGAGAAAAACCAGACAGGTAGTAGGGTTTGATATCGCTTGTAAATGGAAACGAAACTATCAAGGATTGAAAGTTAAAGACGCCTGGTTGATTATAACTGATTGAGGTTCTTTGCCAGTGGCTATCGCAGCTTATAAAAAACTGATGGGAATAGAACAAAGTTACCTTGATTGTAAGACAGGAGGCTATAATCTAGAAGGGAGTTGTCTCCCGGGAGGCAGACTCATTAAAATAATTTTTTTAATGGCAAACGTTGACAGCGAGCGCTATATTCCAAGGAACTGAAATTCAGAAAAAATAAGTGCAAAAATATGTATCTCGCCATAAACAAAGTAGCCAAAAATACCGCAGACAAAGTACATTTGGTGTTGGCGCAAAATGGAGAACAGTGGGTCAATTATCTCGCTCGGTATTCACTAGAAGTCAAGCGAGTTAATGAAGTTAACTCGAAATAAACGTCGCTTTTACCAACAGCGTATACGGGCTGCAACCTTGATGATATCTAGTTCTTAGGCATCTTTATCACCCTCCCAGGAGATGGGGCTATTAAAAATCTTTAAATCTTACAATACTTCGGACAGTTTTTTAACGGCCCTGTAAGCCTTATGAAGGAAGCCCTGCCATTTTTTACGCATTTTCTGAAACTTAGCGCGCTTACTTAGGGTTTGCTGAATAATCGATCGCTTTCCCAATAACAGGAGCCATCGATCTATTCAAGGCGAGTTAAAGATGAGTTTTTCCTGCCTCAATTTGACTGAAATATAAGCGGCGATTATGTTAATCCCAAAAACAGGGATTGTTTTCCCGGAACGGCATAAAAACACACAAAAAACCAGGCGCCACGAGGTAGAAAGGTTGATTACTAAAAAAGTTATCGCAATGGCTGGAGAGCGAGGTATTGTCAAGTTTTGCCATGACCAAATTCAGACCGAATCTTCCTTTCCCCTGTCCGAACTTGCCCTCAATTGCATTTCTAATCCTCTCATCTTCCAACGCTTGCCTCTTTTTTGATTTACTCACATTTGCTGGCGGTCTTCCTAGGGCGTCGGTTCAGTATTATGACTTGACAAAAAAGACTGAAAATGATATGTGAATTGAGAAGCCTGTTAAATTC
>NZ_JAUBTU010000070.1:0-39024 GCF_036705085.1 Microcoleus sp. B6-A1 | reverse complement strand
GCCTGTTCCACAAAGAGTGAATTTTCTTGTGGAACAGGCATCTTGCCTGTTCTTGAGAATGGTGCAAGATGTGAGTTGAAACCGACTGAAGAGCACCATTGTTAATAAAGGGCTTTTTGTGGCTGGGGGCGGGTTTATTTAACCTGTCTGCACTCTTTAAAGCTATTGGTGAACCCGCCCCTACGGGATGTTTTATTGGCAAGGGTGCTCTTCGGTGAGTTAAAACCGACTGAAATATTAATCTTTAGTCCTCATAGCGAGGACTTTAGCTATGAGACAGGGGTTTCAACCCCTGTCGGATTGTCGGACTCAAGCAGCAACTGCAAGCAATTTGTCGGCTTGTTTTGCGGTTTCAAAGAAGAAACGCACGTTATCTTCGGGAGTTCCCGGTAACACGCCGTGTCCCAAATTGAGGATGTGTCCGCGATGACCGGCTTTGCGAATTGTATCAAGAATTCGATCGCGAATAAACGGTTGAGAACCAAACAACACGCCGGGATCGAGATTTCCCTGAACGTTCATATTCGGGCCCAAACGTCGGCGCGCGTCGGCCATATCAACTGTCCAATCGACGCTGATGATATCCGCGCCGGATGTTGTCATGCGTTCGAGGAGGCCGGCGCTACCGGTGACTAACAGAATTAGCGGTGTGTCGGGATGGGTTTTTTTGACTTGCTCGAACACCTGTTTCTGGTAAGGTAGAGCGAAGGTGTCGTAGTCCTGCGGGGACAGTTGGCCGGCCCAGGAGTCGAACATTTGCACTACTTGCGCGCCGCAGTCGATTTGATAGCGCACGTAAACTGCGATCGCATCTGCGAATTTCGACAGCAACTGATGCAGTAAAGTTGGATCGGAAAATGCCATGTTTTTAATGATGGCATAATCCTTAGAACCTTTGCCCTCAACCGCATAGGCCGCCAGCGTCCACGGCGCGCCCACAAAACCGAGCACGGTGGATTTGTTGCCGACTTCCTCGCGCAGGGATTTCAGGATTGTTTTGATAAACGGCAAGCTTTCTTCCGGGTTCAGCGGTTGCAGGTTGTCGATTTGCTGCTGAGTGCGGATGGGTGCGTGGATAATCGGGCCTTTGCCTTCGGCGATGTCCATGTCGATGCCCAAACCGGGCATGGGGGTGACAATATCGGAAAACAGAATTACGCCGTCGGGTTGAAACGCGCGCCACGGCTGAAGGGAAACTTCGATCGCCACTTCGGGAATTTCGGAACGTTCGCGAAACGAGGGATACTTTTCTCGCAAATCTCGATAGGCTTTCATGTAGCGACCGGCTTGGCGCATCATCCACACGGGCGGGCGGTCTAGGGTTTCGCCGCGGGCTGCCCGCAACAACAAGGGAACTTCATTTAATGCCGACATTTTAACTTTTCTCTACCTTAGATATTTCAATGCCTTTGGTAGCTTACCACTGTGCGATCGTCCTTTTTGACAAAAAATTCATCTGTCAGCGGGGAGGGAGATGAGGGGAGTGGCTGAGTTCGATTTTGGGCGATCGGGATTTGGTTGGTTGCGAGGCTGGCAAATGACATCTAAAATCCTTCCACTGTAGGGGGTTTATAATGGAATTCTCCTCACTCGCAGGGCAAACTAATTGAATGGAAACGCTACGTGCAAACCGCACGTTTTATTTACTTTACCTCTCCCACTCGCTGAAGAGACTAATTAAACGTCTATTATCACACTCTATCGGCGGCTTTATTTCTGAGCTAATATTGCATCGTAATCCCCATGAGTCCCTATCCAAAACCAGACAATACCTTCAGGTTTCTCAACTCCCAGATCTCGGTAACTATGCCCTACTCGCACCGATTGCAAATGCTTTCGCCTGCCAACTTTTTTAAAATGCACCGAAGGGTGATACGGATCGACTTTCAGTAATTCGTAATTTTTATCGGCTAAAGCTTGTATTTCTTGAGGTAGCTGGTGATAGCAGTTCCAAAAACGCGGTAAAGTCAGATGCTTCATAACACTTTAGTCAATCCCGCTTCATACTCTGCATCAACTTCATCAAGTAGTGCATCTAACCGCCCCTCCTCCAAATCGTCTTCAATTTGCCTATCCCAAACCTGTTGGCGATACTCTATCAGCCAAGCAGTGAGTTCTGACAGTTCCTTAACTGACAAGTTCATAATTGCTGTTTCAAGTTCTTTAACATTCATATATTTTGCTACATCATTAATATTATTAATATACCAATAATTCTGAAGGCACGGGTAGTCAAAAACCGGGTTTTTTCTGAAAGACGTGTTGCAGCCCACAGATGAGCGTAAAAAACCCGGTTTCGAGGAGTCGGAGTGCGTCGATAAGCTGTCGCGCATTTAAATTGTATATTCAGGGCGGGCGGGACGCCCAATCCCTACTCCCCACAAGACTTTGATTTTTTTTGACAGACATTTTAAATGCCGCAACAACTTACGGAAAGAAACCGGGTTTCTTGGTAGAAACCCGGTTTCTGATTCCGCGCTACAGTTTGACCTACTTACCTCGTCACGCACACTCCGCCCACCACTACCCGACATTGATCGCGGCCCGCATCAAATCTACTATCATTCCGCCTCGCCGAGTCTAAATCTCTAGTCCGCGAATTGTAGTAATAATCTCCCGCCGGATACCTTCTATTCGGGACAGCGCAGTAAGTCGAGTCTTGATTTCCATCGTCAAACCTTACTCTCACCATAGAACGTCTCTCGCGACAATCAACAGACCGCAAGCCAAAATCATCTTGCAGAAGCTGTGCTCTGTCATATTGACCGTCATATCGGCCGTCATCTCGCCTCGTGTACCAATCGTCCCGCGAATTGCGAGATTGTCTGCCGCCCCCATCAATTCCCGCAACTTCCAGCGTGTAGTTACCGCCTCTGGCAGCATCTTTTGCTAACACTAAAAGCTTGTAATCGCCACTACGAGGAATTTGATAATTAAAAGAACGGTCTTGCGTAAAAGCGACTTGTTTGTTGTTCCCGTAAAATAGCACCATGACGGGAGTAAAACCGCGACTTCTATCTGTATCTAAAAACACTTCAATGTTGTCGCCTTCCCTCGCGCTAAATGTGTATTCTTGACCACGCAATTCTTCCGTCGGAGATCCGGGTGTCCACATATTTCGGAAACGGTAAATCGGGGAAGTTCGGCGAATTACTCCGTCTATGCGATCGTTATTCCGTATCTGTTCGCCAACCGCACTTGAGGAAATTCCGGTAAGTGCCAATCCCGTAACTAGGACTGCGGCAGCAATACTGTTTAACAAGTTGTGTGTTTTCATATCAACCTCTGGAAAAATTTAAAATCTTTTTGCTTTCTTGGCGCCGACATTTGCATACACAATCCATTTTAAATGTAATTTCTGCCAACCGTGTCAACCTCACCCAACCCGGCTATTTAGCGGGTGCAAAATCTCATGTTAAAGTTATAGACGTTGATCCATAATCTAAAGTTGCGATTTATCGCCACAAATCAGCAATCCCGATTCAGCGTCGAGACTCGCCATAATTCCCATCGGTAAAGCAGCGTTAACCCCCTCGTGACCGAAGGGCAAATCCGAAACAATCGGAATATTCAAATCCCCCAGCCGATCGCGCAAAACCTCTTCAATGCTAAAACTGGGAATACTCGGGTCAATCTCGCAGCGACTGAAGCGCCCCAAAGCAATGCCCCCCACCCCAGCGAAAGCCCCCGCCATCCGCCACAAAGTCAGCATTCGATCGACCCTGTAAGGAGCCTCGGAAACATCCTCAAATGCGAGAATAACCCCCGTCAAATCCGGTTGATACGGGGTTCCGAGCAAATGAGAAGCCACAGTCAGATTCGCAGGAAACAGCCGCCCCGTGGCTTGTCCGCTGCCCCATCCTTTACCTTGCAAAGATTGTAAGGGACGACCTTCTATGCAGTCAAAAAGTCGATCGACAGACCAATCCGGTTCATCCGCCAAAGTTGTCAGCATCGGGCCGTGAACGCCCCAAACACCCAATTTAGCCTGATTCCACAGCAAAGCAGTAATATCTGAAAAACCGATTAACCATTTCGACGAATGGGAATCGGGAGTTGGAAATTGGGAATTTTCCGCCTTTCCCACTTTTCCTTTTTCCAAAAGTCGAGTGCTGCCGAAACCGCCTCGAACACAGAGAATACCGCGACAATCCGGGTCATTGAGGGCATCTGCCAACTGTCGGACGCGGTTTTCGTCGGAACCTGCCAAATAGCCCCAGCGATCGTCAAAACCCGGTGTTAATTCAAGTCGATAGCCGCGGGATTTCCAAATTTCTACACCCTTTTCAAAGTTGGTTGATTCTCGCAAAGTGCCACTAGGGGCAATTACTTTGAGCAAATCTCCTGGTTGCAGAAATTTTATGTCAGTCATTAGTTATTAGTTATTAGTTATTAGTTATATCGTGTTTGGTGAATCGATCGTAATTCTGTAGGGGCGGGTTTTACAGACAATTTCTGACTGAAACAGACAATCTCGAAAACCCGCCCCCACCCATCCATAAATACAAACCTACATTTTCGGATTCGATGCAAATTTCAGGTTGATGTAGGTTATCGGTTGTGGCGGGCGGGTTTATCTAGATTGTTGATAATCGTTAGATATTGTCGGTGAAACCCGCCCCTACGGGATATGGTTGATTATTGATTTAGGAGTGAGTTTTTCAGATTATTTGTTAATCATTACTACGGTAAAGTCAGAATTTCCACCCCAGAATCAGTCACAGCCAGAGTGTGCTCAAATTGAGCCGAAAGCTTTCCATCCTTGGTGATAGAAGTCCAACCATCGGCGAGAATTTCCACTTCCCAAGTACCCTCATTAATCATCGGCTCGATCGTAAAAACCATGCCTTGTCTGAGCTTCTTTCCTGTGCCCCGCTTACCGTAGTGCAGAATTTCTGGTTCAGTGTGAAAGACTCGGTGAACGCCGTGTCCCGCAAAATTTCGCACTACCGAAAAACCCTGTGCTTCAGCATATTCTTGAATCGCTGCACCGATGTCGCCGGTACGAGCACCCGGTTTGACTTCCGCAATTCCTCTTCTTAAACATTCCTCGGTTACTTCAACTAACTTTTTAGCGACAGGTGAAGGTTTCCCGACAAAAAAAGTCTTGGAAGTATCGCCATGATAACCATCAACTAAAGGTGTTACATCAATATTAATAATGTCGCCTTCTCTCAGAATTTGTTTAGCATTCGGGATGCCGTGACAGACTACTTCATTGACGCTAGCACACAGAGATTTAGGAAATCCTTTATAGCCTAGCGGAGCGCTTTTTGCTCCGTGTGCCAAAGTCCAGCGTTCGGCTTCATCGTTAATTTCTAGAGTGCTTACTCCCGGTTTAACCATCGGTTCGAGATGTAGCAGAAGTTCGGCCGCTAAACGGCCTGCTTGGCGCATTTTTTCGATTTCTCTACTGGACAAAAGCACTAAACGTTCGGTGGCCATAGTTTTTTCTGTTTCCTTTTTTGTGGTTGATTAAGAGTTCATTTAACTCAATTTCAGAATAGATTTGAATTGCTGCTCAATAAACTTGTAAGGTGCGTCAGTCAGCGAATCTTTCTAAAAATTAGCCAGTATTATTACTGACGCACCCTACTAGCAGTGATAGATTTGAACCAGTGTTCACAACGATCGCCCAAAGCTGATAAAGAATATTCTACCTCTGCTTGTCGCCTGCAAGCGCTGCGGTCAATTTGGTCTAAGCGGGCGATCGCACCTACCAAGCCATTTACGCTATCAGGCTGCACTAAAAAGCCCGTCAGTCCGTCTCTAACAATTTCCGCCGGCCCCCCGCGCTCGTAAGCAATCACGGGTACACCGCACGCTAAAGCCTCGATCGCGACATTTCCGAAAGCTTCCACCCAACGTGGCGTCATCAACAATGCTCGGCACTGACGGACTTGCTCTTGCATTTGGCTTGTTGTCAGAAACCCTAAATATTCTACCGGAGCATCTGGGTAATCTGCACAAATTTTTTGCCAATAATCCTCATCTTGCATTTTGCCCATAATTTTCAGGGGAATGCCTGTAATTTTCGCTGCTGCTACTGCATCTTCTAAGCCTTTCTCCGGGGCGATGCGGCCTAGCCAAGCTAATTTAGACTGCGGTTGGCTGCAAAATTCGTACAGCGATAAATCTATGCCGCTTCCCAACAACTGACACTCCTTGGCAAAGGCGAAGGTTTTGGCTTGAGAAGCGGTGTGAACTCCGATCGTACCAGGAAACTGGACTGCGGTTTGTCCGGCAATGCGATCGAGGGCTGCCGAAAGGGAGCCCATGCTGATCAAATGTGCGATCGGAGTCCTAAAAAATGGTGTCAAATAAAACGGCAGCCAATCGTAGGCAAAATTAACAATGACATCCCATTCATCCTGAAATTGGCGAGCATATTCCCACATATTCGCCAGCACAGAATCTGCGGGCATCACAATAGGAGCATTGTAATCTTGTGTTTGGGCGGTTACTTGCAAATCACCTGTTATTTCGATTACAGGAATTGATTCCAAGACTGAACCTACTGGTGCTACAACTGCTATTTTATGACCGCGACTCTGCAATTCTTTAGCAATGTTAAGGACTGTAAGTTCGACACCGCCACCCAACCCCGAACCGAGTTGACCGACCGAAGTTGAGAGTAACAATATTTTCAAATAGTCATTAGTCATTAGTCATTAGTCATTAGTCATTAGTCATTAGTCACTAATTATAACATAATCTAAGTTATAAATTCTCCACTCTAAAATTTAAAATTTCAAATCACTTGAAAATTGTTAGACTTATCAATCCCTCCCAGAACGCGGACGGATGCGATTCAACTGATTGATGGCCCAGCGAGCAGTTTCCTGAACTTCGGGATCTGGATCGTCCGTCGCACGGTGCAACAAGTAACTGATTTGATTCACCAATTCGTAAATCCGCGTCAAGTCGCGAATCGCATTTTTACGCACTTCGGGATTTTCATTTTGCAGCGAAATTGACCACGCATTATTCATGGGTTTGAGCGTGCGAATGCCAATTTCCGAGAGACTTGCCAAAATTAAACTGTACTGCTTCGAGTCGGAATTTGGTAGCAAATCGAGCAACGGCTCAACTGCTCTGGAATCTCCCCGCTGGCCTAGTTCCCAAATTGCTTTGCCTCTCTTTGCCGGATTTAGGTGCTGCAAATCTTCAATCAGTGCTTCAATAATATCAACTTTAGGTCTACCATCCGTTTCGGGAAGGGCAATACCTTTCTTCTTAGCTAGGGAATCGGTTTGATTAGTTGTTTCGGGAATGTTGAAACCTGTGTTACTGTATCCGTTGCTGTGAGTTTCCAAGGGCGAGGTGTCGGAATGAATTCGATCGCCCTCGACTGCTGCATCCTGGGATTCTGGTTCCCCGGATTCCAGGATAAACGGTAAAGGTTGATCGCTGCTCTCGATACTGTAGTTTTTTGGCAAACCAAAAGGGTAGGGCAAGGCTGACAGCGATTGTCCTCCAGAAGAATTCTCTTGCGGTCTACTTTGGTGCGAGTTTGTAGGAGAATCGGGATTAGTGAATGGAGAGTTTCTTTGGTGGTGGCGCTCAAATCTTCCCCGTCTTCGCTTAGGATAATTTGACTCGTCACTGCTAACTAATTTGAGCATGATAAATACTGCCGCTGCCGTGACGACAACTGCTGCCAAACCCAACATTAAGAACCCCCGCTGACGAGACAAAATGACGATCAAATTGGATACCGATTTCGGGATCTTAGAATTAGATTTGGACGTTTTGGACGGCTGAGATTTGTTTTTATCGGGCGCTGGAGAGGGTTTTGGAGGCTTGGAATCCTGGCGATCGTCCGGGGGAGAGTTCGCCTGAGCAATTTCTTGGGAAACAGCACGCGCAGAGGCATTGAGTACCTGTTGCCCTCCGTCGGCACTTGGACTGAACGCAGCGCCCAGACAGGCAATGCAGGTGAACAAACATACAGAGGAGCGGTAATGCGCCATAAGACTCAATCCGGGTTTTGAGAGGCAACGCCGCATGACGAGCTTTAGTTTAACCTTGAGTTAGCTCGATCCTAGCTGCTATGGGCTTAACTAACTCACTAATAGCACCAGACTAACGAAAAACCCTGGTTTGAGAGGGCACCGAGCCAGATCTTATAAGCACAATTGTGTCATTGACGTGCAACTCCTTTAAATAATTAGTTTAATTAGTTTAAAACGAACAACTACATCGGCGGCCGCGACTTTAGCAGCCGCATCCCGAAAGTTGATTGCAGCTAATCTCACCTACGTGCAGTGTGCAGTGCAGGCCCCGCAGCGCAGCACTGCTGGGGCGCTAGCAGACGATTGTGGCTCGCCGTCGATTTCTCACTAATAGCGTCGCATGACCAAGAGTTTAACAAGCTTCCGAGCCTGTGGGTCGATCGTTTTTGTGTGAATTTGGGCGACAGTGGGACAGGGGCATTGGCACTGGTAACGAGAAACTCGGTTTTTTCGTTAATTGTTCGCTGCTAAACCGCATATTTTCAGTACATTCCAGGACGCACTTTCGACGCTCACAAATCCGTTTTATTTACCAAAAATGCTGTAAGAAAGAGAGCGCTGATTTGACCGATGTTAATTTGAAGGGGGCAATTATCCCGGATAGAAGTGTTTGGGCGATCGACTAAGATAACCGTTAGGAAATATTGTATTCAGCAAGCAAGCGCCAAAAATCCTACTATCTTGTAAAAGTAGGGTCGGATTTAGTGAGAAGCTATAGTGAGAGCGAGTATACCCTTTCACGCACGCGCCCTCTCCCCACGTTTTGTTTATTTGTACCCACTTACTTAAGTTAAATCAATCGGTATTTAATGCTGTGCCGCCAAATTTGATATAAGATCGAGCTAAATTTCTAGTGTGAGAGTAGAGGCGTTTGTGAGCCAACAAGATATTTTAAATTTAGCAAAAGAAGGCGATGCCAGGGCGATCGCATTTCTGATCAGCCAAGCACTCCAAAGCTTCGGCGTCACGGCTAAAGCCAGCCGGGAAAATGACAGCCTGCACCTGCTGCTGGAAGCAGAACATTTACCCGCAGAAGAAGCCTGTCTCCGAGTCGCAGTCAAAGGGTTGCAGCGGCTGCAACCAAATAACCTTTACTCAGTGACAGTTTACGGGCGGCGCGACGGCGAGCAATTGCCCGCTTGGACTCAGACGGTAGAATTAAAAAAACGCTTGACTTCCGAACCCGTGAGTCCGTTAGTTGCCGTGAATGCCGCAGTAGCTGCGAGTGCAGCAGTAGCCGCTAGTTTACCCGCTTCTCCCATTCCTGTGACTTTGCCCAAGCTAGAAAAACCTCAAAATGTCACCACTGCGCCCACTCAAACACCAGAACAATCTCCGCCCCAACCCCCTAAAATCCCCACTCCAAAACCCCCAAACCAAAGGCAGCAAAAGCCATCACCGCAGCCAGAGTTAGCCCGCACTAAAACTAAAAAATCAGGGCTGTCAGTCGGTGCTCTGAGTCTAATTCTCGTACCCATATCCGGCCTTGTACTGGCTTCTCAACTTTACAAATCCTCAACCACCGCTACTAATAACCCTCTAACGTCAAAGCCTGCGGTACAAGAAGTGAGCTCGACACCCGCGCCTGCACCCGCAGCCAAACCCCTTCCAGATCCAAAACCGCCCTCCCCGGCTGCCAAAAAACCTGCCATTGTGCCCGCAACTGTCAGCATCAAAGCAGTTGGTGACATGATCCCCGGCACAAATTATCCCTACAACAAACTGCCGGCAAAAAAAGAGATGTTATTGGCGTCCGTAAAACCGTACCTCCAAGGAGCTGATATTCTGTTTGGCAATTTTGAAAGCACGATGACCGATTATCCTTACAGTTCCAAAGCAGGCGGCGGACGAATGCTGTTTGCCTTTCGGACGCCTCCGAGTTATGCCAAAATTTTCAAAGATGTTGGTTTTGATATTTTGAGTATTGCCAACAATCACTCTTACGATTTTAACGAGCAGGGATTTAAGGACACGATTAAAAACATCGACAGCAACGGCATGAAGGCTGTTGGCAAAAGAGATCAAATTGTTTATAAAAATGTCAAGGGTGTGAATTTTGCCTTTATCGGTTTCAGCAACTACGGCGACGTTCACAATTCCTTGCTGGAACTGAAAGCGGGAGCAGAAGTTGTCAAAAAAGCCAAGCAAAAGGCTGATATTGTAGTGATATCAGTTCATGCTGGAGCTGAAGGAACGGGAGCTATCAATGTGAGAAATAAAACTGAGTTCTTTTACGGAGAAAACCGGGGAAATATGGTTTTGTTTTCGCGGACGATGATTGATGCGGGAGCAGATTTGATTTTGGGACATGGCCCGCACGTTCCCAGAGCTATGGAACTTTATAAAGGTAAATTGATTGCTTACTCCCTGGGCAATTTTTTGGGTTATCGCACTTTGTCCACAGCAGGATCACTCGGTAAATCTCTAATTTTGGATGTGAAAATGACTCCGCAAGGGGATTTTGTTTCTGGCAAGATTATCCCCGTCCAACTTGACGGGCGAGGTGTGCCGGCTGTTGATAACAATTTTAGGACTGTGGGGTTGATTGACCGTTTGACAAAGAGCGATTTTCCCAATAGCGGTTTGACAATTGATGACAAGGGGCAAATTTTGAAAAAGAGTAAGTAGTCGTTAGTCAGTAGTCATTAGTCATTAGTCATTAGTCAGTAGTCAGTTGGTAGCGGGCACTCACAGGCATCGCCCCTACTTACTGCCTACTGACTGCTCATTTCTTTCAAAGCTTCTTTCATCTCCTCTACAGTCGTCGTTGCCGTACCGAATTGACGCACGACAATACTAGCAGCCAAATTGCCCAAAACTGCCGCTTCCCAACCGGATGCACCGACGCACAAAGCTAAAGTCATTGCTGCTACAACTGTATCTCCAGCACCGGTTACGTCAAATACATCAGTCTTGTTAAAAGGGGGAATGTCCCAACTTTGAATGGCAAATTCCCCCTTTTCACAAATGGATGTTGGAGGGGGTGAATTTTTGATTTCTTCGCCGTTCGCCCTTTCAAACAAAGTCATCCCTTCTTCGCCGCGAGTAATCAGGATTTTTTGAGCTTGAGTTAAGTTCAATAAATCGCGTCCTGCTTGCATTAAAGTTTGAGGGTTTTTGATAGCATATCCGACGGCTTGCTCGGCTTCTGGCAAGTTCGGAGTAAACAGCATTGCTCCCGAATATCGCTGCAAATTTATTTGAGCGTCTACAATTGTTTTGCCGGGAACCACTGCCGATTCGATCGCCAAATTCGTCAAAACTCCGTCGCCATAGTCGGAACAAACCACGGCATCTACTGTCGGTATTTGCTGCCGGATGTAGTCTGACAATTGCAATTGCAAATCTAAATCCGGCAACTCGTCCGATTTGCGATCGACTCTGACAATTTGCTGAGTCACCGACTGCCGCGCGTGCCCGGAAATTCGAGTTTTCGTGACAGTTGGACGCTGCGAATCGATTAAAATCCCACCCGTATCAATTCCCGCCGCCTCAAAAATACTGCACAAAGCCTTTCCCTGGTCGTCTTTTCCCACCAAACCAGCAACTTTTACTTTGCCTCCCAGTTTGGCTAAATTATAGACAGCATTTGCGCCACCTCCGGGTACTTGCTGAGTATTTTCGTAGCGCAAAATCAACACAGGTGCTTCGCGGGAAATTCGCTCTACTTGTCCGGTAAGAAACTCGTCCAAGGTCAAATCTCCGATCGCTAATACCTGCGCTCGATCGAAGCAGTCTAATCTTTTCAATAATTGCTCTGTTGAGGCACGCAGTTGAGGCAAAAAATCGGAATAGTCGTTAGTCATTAACCAAAAAAATGAGACTGAGGAGTTAATAATTGAGTGTGGAACGAGCGGGAATTAAAAATCCTAATATTAATTAATAATTAATTTCCTCCATAGTTTTATTTTTAACTTTTAATTGATTTTCTCACTGGGATTTTGATAAACCAGTTGCAGGCTATTGGCGATCGCACTCGCTCAAACAATTTGGCAAAAAAATGCGGATAAAATCGCAGCCCTTGAGACTCAACTGAAAGTTTCACGGTGTGGAAGTTTCCTTCTACATAAGTGCCTTCAAAAAACAGCAGAATTATTTCAATTTCTGCTTGATGATCGTAATCACCTGAGTCATTTGTTTTTTGAGTGCATCAATTTCCGCTTGCATTTTCGCCATTTGCACAGTCATCGCCTGAATTTCGGCGGCGCCCCCTCCCGAAGTGGGTGCAGCGGCGGCGGCTGGGGCTTCCGGCACTGGTTTCTTTTTGGCCAGTACCATCGCCGATTTGATCGCCTCGGTTAGCTGCTTCTTCTCAAACGGTTTGGCGATGAATGCAAAAAAATGCTTCTCAAAGGGTTTCGGAATTTTTTCCATCACCTCTTCTTCGCGGCCCGACATGATCACCAAAGGTATCTTAGAAAGCTCAGGATGGGCTTGCACTTTTTGATACACTTCCCAACCGCTGACTTTGGGCAGTAGGAAATCTAACATAATTAGATTTGGCCGGGCTTGACGGATCAGTTTGAGTCCCTCTTCGCCGTCTTTTGCTTCTAGAACTTCAAAGTTACCCTGCGGCAACATCTCTCGGACTCGGACGCGGATGACTTTACTGTCATCGATTACCAAGATTTTTTGACCAGCCACGACTGACTCCTTCAGTAATGAATGAGTGATGATTTGCAACCTTCAGTATATCCCTAACAGAATTCTACCCATAATTCTGGGCGAGTTTAGTTTTGTTGCACCTCGGCGCGATTCTGATTTCGGGTGGTACTCCTACAAGTTCAGGGGCTTGGATTTCGGATACGATCGAAGGAATTAACTCAATCGCCACTTAATTTTATGTCGCCCCAAACTCCTAAAACTCCTACTGTCAAAGCAGTTGCCGCCCAAATGCGGGGTGAAATCGAGGCGATGCCGGAGTGGTTGCGTAGGCCCGTTGGCAAAGCTAGCGAACTTTCCCAAGTGCAAAAAATTATCAAACAGCGGCAAATTCACACGATTTGTGAGGAGGGGAGATGTCCCAACCGGGGCGAGTGCTACGCGCAAAAAACGGCGACTTTTTTGTTGATGGGGCAAACTTGCACCCGCGCTTGTGCTTTTTGTCAAGTAGATAAAGGTCATTCTCCGATGCCGCTAGACCCGGAGGAACCGCAAAAGGTGGCCGAGGCTGTGCAGTTGTTGGGTTTGCGCTATGCGGTGCTGACTTCGGTGGCGAGGGATGATTTGCCGGATGGGGGTGCGGGCTGGTTTGCCAGGACGATCGCCCAAATCCGCATTCTCAACCCGCATACTGAAGTTGAGGTACTGACGCCAGATTTTTGGGGGGGAACAGGTAGGGGCGGTGCCCCCGTGCCCGCCCTCCCCGTGCCCGCCCTCCCCGTGCCCGCCCCCGACGGGGAGAATTCCGGCCTCGATGAGTTGCAGCGACAGCGGATTCGCACGGTGGTGGAGGCTAAACCTGCTTGTTACAACCACAATATTGAGACGGTGCGTCGGTTGCAAGGGCCGGTGCGGAGGGGGGCCAAGTACGATCGCTCGATCGACGTTCTGCGTATTGTTAAGCAATATGACCCAACTATTCCCACAAAATCCGGTTTGATGTTGGGGCACGGGGAAACCGAAGCTGAGATAGTCGAAGCGATGATTGATTTGCGGGACGCCAAGTGCGATCGGCTCACCCTCGGTCAATACATGAGACCATCTCTAGAGCACCTCCCAGTGCGTAAATACTGGACGCCGGCCGAATTTGACCGTTTCGGGTCGATCGCGCGGGAGATGGGGTTTGAGCGCGTGCGATCGGGGCCTCTAGTCCGAAGTTCCTACCACGCCGGAGAGAGCGATTGAAACTAATTTGAATTCAACTCGGTATCAACTCCTTGTTACAAAAAATAACTCTAGAGGATTGTGCATAAGTGCGACGCTCTCTGCTATTTGTAAATAGAGTGACATTATCAATTAGGAGCTTTACCTATGGCAGAGATAGCGAAGAACCAATTAAAATCCGAGTCCGTGATGAAAACGGGCAAATTCCCTTACACATTTCGCGCAGGCTGGTTTCTGTTGCTGTTAGCCATCAATTTTGTGGTTGCAGCCTTTTATTTCCATATCATTGAATAGTTCTGCAAGTTAACTTTTAGCAGACCCTGCTGTTCTCGACCTCAACGTCGGAGAATGGCAGAGAGGGAGAGGGGAAGAGTTTGGAGTTGTGAGTAGGGGAGAATATGACTTCATTCTTCTAACGAATGACTACTGACTTTTTCCCTCTTCCTTCTGACTCCTGACTCCTGAATCCCGACTTTTGCTCAATAATTCATCCGTGTATCCGTGTCAAAATCCGTGTCGTGCCTTCCTTCTTCCTTCTTCCTTCTCTAGCGATTTCTCGACGCTTCTAGCTTTGACAAGCGCTCTTGAATTTTAATAACATCTTGCTTAGTTTCAATTGCCAAAGTTGCTAAATTGTCAAACATCGGGTCTCCCGACAGCGTTCGAGGATTTGTCCGACCAGAACCGGAAGGAGACGGAGGCCGGTTAACTCTAGAACCTTGGTTCTGCAAGCTGTAGATTTGTCCCCTGAGTTCAGAAATTTGCCTTTCTAATTGAGTAATGCGAAACTCTAATTGAGTTGTGGATTGAGCGGGCGTGACAATTGGCGCAACAGCAATTGCTAAGGCGCAAGCCAGACATAAAAGACAGATTGTTACGGCGCGATGGCGAATATTTTTCGGCATAGCTTTAATAATTTAAATTATACCAGTTCTACGATAACAAATCGCCGAGATTTTTTGCCTCTATCAGAAGTAGGTCTTATGGCAACTAGGAACGTAGCTATTTTAATGTTCGAGGATGTCGAGGTACTGGACTTTGCAGGCCCTTTTGAAGTGTTTTCGGTGACATCAGAATTAAGTAAGGGCGAGCGACCTTTTGCAGTCTCTACCGTAGCCGAACATCCCGGTGCTGTCAACACCCGCAATGGTTTGAGCGTAAATCCCGACTGCACCATTTCCGATTGTCCGCCACCGGATATTTTAATTGTACCGGGAGGACAAGGTACGAGAAAGTTAATCGATAATTCAGCACTTATTAATTGGATAAAAGATTGTGCGCGAACAGCAGAATTAGTGCTTTCTGTCTGTACGGGTTCGCTGCTTTTGGCAAAAGCTGGTTTGTTGGAAGGTTTGGAAGCAACTACACACCATCAAGCATTGGATTTATTGAGAGAATTAGCTCCCAACACAACTATTATCGAAAATCAGCGATTTGTAGATAACGGCAAAATCATCACTTCTGGGGGAATTGCTGCGGGAATTGATATGTCTTTGCACGTTGTCGGCAAACTTTTGGGTACAGCACAAGCTGAACAAACAGCAGATCACATGGAGTATAAAATTGGAATGGGTAATTGGAAATCCAGTTAATTACACATTTTATTTGTACGAACACGGCATGAGTTCTTAGTGTCAATTTAAGTTTCAAATCCTTTGTATCTCTCGTTTATAGCCGAAATTCGATCCCCCTAAATCCCCCTTAAGAAGGGGGACTTAGACGCTCTTGTTCCCCCCTTCTTAAGGGGGGTTAGGGGGGAGCGAGAGGCTTATTAGATGGACAAAAGACTGGTAAATTTGGACGTTAACTTAACACCTATGGGCATTGCCGTGTCCATACCCCTAGCTAATCAAGCATCTTCGCCCCAAACTTTTAGTTGTAAATAGACTAATATCAAAGCTATAGCCATCAGGAAAGTTGCCGCTGCGGCTGCATAGCCAAAATCAAATTGCGAAAAAGCTTGCTCGTAAATATAATAAACTAGCAAATTAGTAGAGTTCAAAGGCCCGCCGCCGGTGATGACGTAAACTTGCTCGAAACTCCGCAGAGTAAAAATAGCAGTAGTGACGGTAGCAAATACTAAAGTCGGTCGCAAACCGGGTAAAGTGATGTACAAAAATTGCTGCCAAGCATTAGCTCCATCCAATTCTGCGGCTTCGTAACGATTTACCGGAATTGCTTGTAATCCTGCTAAAAATACTACCATATTAAAGCCTAATTGTTTCCAAACACTGAGCAGAATGATCACTGGCATTGCCCAAACTGTGCTACTCAGCCAAGGAATTGGATTTAAGCCGATCGCCATTAACACACTATTCACCGGGCCTTCGGTTTGAAACAACCACCGCCAACCCAAGCCAACTGCAACTAGAGAGGTAATCGAAGGAATAAAATAAGCGGTGCGGAGAGCTCCTCGCCAAGCAAACGAGCGATTTAGCAAAACTGCTAAGCCCAATGGAATCACTAAACTGGGAATGACTGTTGCAGTAGTAAAATAGAGCGTATTTTGGAGAATTTGCCAGAAATCCGGGTTTGTGACTAGACGCCAGTAGTTGTTGAAGCCAATCCAACGCAATCCCGACTGAGTAAAGCTGCCGCTGGTAAAGCTGAGGTAAAATAAATAGGCGATCGGCCAAATCAAAAAAGTACCCAGAAACAGCAAAGCTGGGGCCAGAAAAGTCCAAGCTGCGATCGCATCATTATCCAACCAGTTAAAACGCCCAAATTTAATCCGAACCATTGGCTTGTAAATTTTAGCTTTTAGTTTTAAATGGTATCACAATATAGGTCAATGTCACAATGAACCTTCTCGATATATTAGCTAATTTACCGACTATAGAAACAGAAAGGCTCCTGCTCCGAAAAATTACCTTAAACGATGCCAGCGATATGTTTGAGTATGCCTCCAATCCTGAAGTATCACAATACACATTGTGGTCAACTCACACATCGCTAGAAGACACTAAATACTTTCTTAGGTCACTTACTAAAATGTACAAAAGACGAGAGCTGGTAGATTGGGGAATCGTCCACAAAGCCGAGAAAAAATTTATCGGAACTTGCGGATTTGTGGAATGGAGCATGACGCACAGCCGCGCGGAAATTGGCTACGCACTTTCTAGGAGGTATTGGGGAGAAGGATACATGAGCGAGGCTGTTAATGCAGTGATTGAATTCGGCTTTCGGGAGATGTTGCTGAATCGAATTATGGCTCGATGTGAAGTTAACAATATTGCTTCCGCTCGCGTGATGGAAAAAGTGGGGATGCAATTGGAAGGGGTATTGCGACAGCACCTATTTGTGAAAGACAGATATTGGGATCTAAAACTTTATTCGATTCTCAGGGAAGAGTTTTTTGAGAATATTGTAGAATAGGGTTGAATCAGTAAGTGACAAAATAAAATATACTTAGGACTGAGCCAATATCTCGATGTAGAGTGCGACCAAGCACACCTTACCCTTTACCTCTATAGTAGAATACGAGTGAATAGTTTTTATCTTTATGACCAAGAATTTCTTGATGGTACAAGCCCCTGGATTTATCCGTGGAATCAATCCAAAATCTAAAATCTAAAATCCTCACGCCCCCGAATTTATCCGTGGGGCCAATCCAAAATCTAAAATCTAAAATCTAAAATCGAATGACCGCTAATCCAGTATCTGTTAATTCCAATGCCTGCCTGATTTCTCCTGAGATTGGCAAAAGTTCTATCGCTCCGGCTCATCCTCCATTAAAATTAGGAGTTTTAGCATCAGGAAGCGGCAGCAACTTCGAGGTAATTGCCCAAGCCATCCAAAACCAAGAACTCAACGCTAAAATCCCAGTATTAATTTACAATAACCCCGAAGCAAAAGCCGCAGCCAGAGCCGAAAAATACGGCATTCCCTCGATTCTGCTCAATCACCGCGACTGCAAAAGCCGCGAAGAATTAGATACAAAAATTGTCAAAACTTTTCAAGAATATGATGTAGAATGGGTAGTGATGGCGGGTTGGATGCGAATTGTTACCAAAGTTTTGTTTGATGCTTTTCCCGATCGCGTTATTAACATTCACCCCAGCTTACTGCCAAGTTTCCCAGGAATTCGCGCCGTCGAGCAAGCACTGGCCGCTAAGGTTAAAATCACCGGATGTACGGTGCATATTGCCCGTTTAGAAGTAGACAGCGGGCCGATTTTAATGCAGGCTGCGGTGCCCGTATTGCCTGAAGATACCGCAGAAACGCTGCACGCGAGAATTCAGGTGCAAGAGCACAAGATTATGCTCGGTGCGATCGCACTTATTGCTGAATCTAATCAAAAAGATTGTGACTAAAAACCTTACCAGTGCCGCATCTATCCCCGAATTGCCCGTCAGCGAATCACCCGAAACAGGCCCGCCGCTGACAGACTCCAATCGCCTGAAATTAATTCTCAAAGAAAGGCTCAAAAAAAGCATCGGCCTCAAGGGAGAATTCTATCTGCCTTGCTTGCCATCGATGCTAGACGACTATCTTAAATTACTGTCAGACTTCTTAAACATTCTCGGACAAAACATCGACGCTGCCCAAACCGAAAACTTGCGAACATTAATCGCCAATGCCTTAGCAGAAGGATTCAAAAATTCCCCCCACGCTAATCTAATAGTCTCCTATTTTCCCGCCAATTCCCAAACCGGTTTAGCCGGCGGCATTACTCTGAATACCAAGATTCAAGTCGAATCAATGGCCCAGAAATATCATAGCTGGCCGGATATTCGCCCCGAACCTTTATTCGGCAGCCATCCCGATGCCAAAGTCATCGCCATTGCCGCCGAATTAGGCGAACCGGGAAAAGCACCTATTTTAGATGTTGGTGCGGGCCCAGGGCGCAATAGTCTGCCTTTAGCAAGGTTAGGTCATTCTGTGGATGCGATCGAACTAACACCGATATTTGCCGAGAAACTATCATCCGCAGCAACCGCCGAAAACTTGCCGATAAATGTCACCCAAGGCGACGTTTTAGACCCATTACTGAGGATGAAAACTTATCGCTACAAATTAGCGATTGCTACCGAAGTTCTCTCTCACTTCCGCTACCCCGAACAAATTCGTCTTTTCCTCGGCAAAATGTCAGATGCCGTGTTAAGTGGCGGGTTTATCTTATTCAGTGCTTTCTTAGCAGTAGATGGGTACGAACCCGACGAGATGGCAAAACAAATGTCTGAATTGTGTTGGTCTTATCTGATTACCAGACAAGAATTGCAAGCAGCAATAGAGGGTTTGCCGTTAGAAATTATTTCTGATGAATCTGTGATTGAATACGAACAAAAACATTTGCCTGAGTCGGCGTGGCCGCCGACACCTTGGTTTGTCAGTTGGGCGACGGGGCGCGATTTATTCTCGGTGCAACAAACACCGCCGTTAGAGTTGCGGTGGATACTTGTTAAACGCTTGTAAAGAGCTGTTTCTTTTATCTGGGCTTATATCATCTCCGGTAGCATCGGAATTAGGTAATGCGAGCGGGGATCACGCGATTTCATCCAAATATATGATTCCGATGCCACCGGAAACGATATTACCGATCGGTCAAATTATTCAACCTGCAAATTACAAAATCCTTCGGTATCTTTTCCTGTTCTAAACGAATTGTTTGCTTGCATAAATCAGCAAATAAATCATGCTCCTCCGGTGTCAGGTAAAGTAAGTTAGCAACCTTGCACAATGTTCCCGGCACAGCAGATTCCTGAAATGTATCGAAAGTTTCTCGATCCATCATAACAGAAATTGTTTGATCAAAATAAGACCTTAACTGCGAAAGAATCTGGAACCCTTGGGCATCCAAATCGCCCCAGTAAATTATTTGGCAATGCCTTAGCCACTCAACATCTTTTAAAATAGCTACATTAAACCCCTTTCCCCACAGCGCAAAGCTGTTGTTTAAATCAGGTAAGGTGCGAAAATTCATCAGATTCTCAGTAATAATAAAGCGGTATCCTTGAAGATTGCGACTTTCAAAATCAGAAATGAGTATGCTCATCTGGGAGGTGCTAATGCCATGCTTCACCTGTAGGTTTCGATCCAAAGCTCTGATAGTTACCGATGGCTCAGCATATCGCAAACCAAATCGCTTTTCAAAATCATTTTCTTCTTGATTTATAGCATCATCTGGCAGGATAGCTGACAGCAATTCATTTAGAATACCTTTATTTTGTTCGATGAACTTAGTGTGAACATTTATCGGTAGTTCGCGAAGATAAAGCTGAGGTTTGGGATGGTTCTGAAAATACAAGCATGCAGGCAATAAATTCTCCCATTTCCCTAAGTGATTGATTACTTTTTGAGGATTTTGATTGAGCCAGATATTCAAATCAGGAATTTCCTTTCTAATCCTTGCTACAACTTGTTTAAAATCAGCAAATTCAGGTTCCTTATTCAGGAATTTGAGATAATCTGTCTCTGTTTCAAATGTAATTCGGGATGGTAAAGACTGGAGATCAAATTTGCGAGTTTTCCGCTGGATCAGCTCAACTTGATACCCGTAGCCAACGAACTTTTTTGAGCCTTTCAGAAGTTGCTGTACAGCATCTCTTAGCTTCAGGTAGTCGTCGGGAATTTTGCCAGCGGGAAAATCTCGCGGGAAAAAAGGTTCTCCCTGGAGCAAGGATTGCAGGAAGGGAATATATAGTCGATCGGCTTTTTTTCTGATTTCTTCGGGGGTAATCATCAACAGACGCAGTTAATTTGAAGCAATTTGTCCGAGAGGCTGTTTGTCTACGGACATATTATAAACCTTGGAGTCGTTCTCTTCAATACTGTTTTCAACATAGTAACCAGCTCCTGCATAATGCTCAAGAACTTGAATTTTGTCTTTGGGCGTCACTACCAGAAGCTGAAGATTTAATTGTTTAAATAAATCCATCGCATACCTTGCATTTGTTTCATCTGACTTGCTAAAAGCTTCATCAATCACCACAAAACGAAATGATTGAGATTTAGTTTCATCCTGTACTAATCCAAATTGATAGGCAATAGCTGACGCTAGAATAGTGTAAGCTAATTTAGCCTTTTGCCCGCCCGATTTTCCAGAAGAGTCCGAGTGATATTCCCTCTCCGTATCGTCGGCTTTATTCTTGACGCTGACTGAGAAATTGAGCCAATTACGCACATCGGTGACTCTTGCTGTCCACTTCTCATCTGACTGGAGGCGATCGATCAGCTCTTTAATTTTTTTAAAGCTAGCTTCGTCAGCTTCCGAAGTTCGCTCCACCCCTACATCAGCATAGCACAAACCTTTTTTTAAGAGATTTTTAAATTCCTTAATTTGGTTTTCTCCGTTGGCATCCCATTGGACTTGTATATAAGTCAAGGGTGTATATTCAATCATTTTTAAGGATTGATTGAGATCGTAAATATTGTCTTTAATGTCACTTTCCCATTCTTCTAAAGTATCTTTAAAATTATAAATAGCGCTATTAATTTTCTCATCAAGCAGTTTTTTAAACCTTTGTTCCTGTGTGGGTAAATCATCTCGTTCGATTTTTTCTAGCATTCCCTTGAACTCAGGGATAAATTCTACTGATGCGTCAACATTTGCAGTTTCTGCGGGATAGTCCCCCTTGTAACTACTCATCTTTTTTTCAATGCTGTTTCGCAGAGAATTTAACTTGTTGTTGGCGTCGCTTATTTGAGTTTGGTAAGACTCCTTTACTTGATATTTCAAACTATCAATGTTATCGAGGGTCAGAATTTGATTGCTGAAACTCTCTTCAATATCAGGAGTATAAGTCTGAATCTCTTGGGATGTCGATAAACTTGAGCATTTTTCGCATTCAGCGCTCTGTTTTTGGTAATGCTCGATATCGCGATCGAGAAGAGCCATTTCTCCGTTGGCTTTAGTTTTAGCTGCTTCGTTGTTCTGAATGTCGGCGCTGACATCAGCTAGTTTTCTCTTCAACTCCTCTAAACGATCGCAATTACCCTCTAACTCTTCTTTTTCCTCTACTAGCGTTTGCTTCTCGATCGCGCGCGGTTTCCAGTCGATCGCAGAAAAATCATCGAATCCCAATAACTGTTCTAGCAGATTCTTGTGCCTGTTGCGCTCTTTTTGTTGTGTTTCAATATCCTGTATAGCTTTTTCTACTCGACTAAGCTCTGCTTTACGCTCATTCAATTCAGCTTCACAATCCTTTATTCTCTTAGAATTATCCCACCCCAAAATAGATCTTCTTTTGTTGTCATTGATGGAATGGTGATCGTCTTTTTCATGTCTATTACCCTTCTTAATCAAGCCATTTTTTGTAATCGCATAATTTTCCCGATCGAAGCGATCTAAATCTTGACAACAGATGCAGCTACCATAATTTTTTGATACTTCACTAGCCAGCCAAGCAGTATATTTAGTATCAGATTTAATCTCCAATTTGTTAAACAAGGAATTATCATCTAAGTTTTTGGAGACCAAATCTAAATTTTTATTGTCAACTTTCTGATAAACGACGCGGCCATGCAGGTTAGTGCGATCGACATGTTTATTGAATTGATGGTAGTATTTTTCAGGAACTAAGAGTTGCAGTCCAAAGTTGTGCAGCAGTTTTTCGATCGCCCCTTCCCATTCTTGGCGCTCTCCATCCTTTACCTTCAGCAGTTCGCCCACAAAAGGAATTTCCGCCTCAGCAATTCCCAAATATTTTAATATCTTTTCTCTGATTCGCAAATTGTCAGCAGGAATCTGATTTTTTCGCTGTCTTAAAGATTGCAGTTCTTGATTTAACTCAGTGCAACTATCTTTAACTTGCTTCTCATTATTTTTTTTGTCGTCGCGTTGGGTTTTTAATTCTTCCAGTTCAACATCAACACCTGATTGAGTTTCCCTTGCTTGGATTATAGAACTATTAAATGTATCCAGGTCACTGTAAGTTGGAAATCCTATACCTTTAGCAATTCCATCGTATTTTTCGGCTGCTTGTCGATGATTAGCTATTTGACTGTCTAAAAACTTAATTTCCCGTTCTAAGTCTTTGATTTTCCGTCCGGTTTCATCATTTTCTATAGCGACTGTCAAGTCTTTCTCTTGCTGTCGGAAGCCTTCTAAAAGTCGGCTTATTTCTGATAAATTATGGCTGATTTGAGTATGTTCCTGTTGTTTTTCTGCAATAGCTTTCTGCAACAAACCTATTTTACGCTGAGCAAAATAGGCAGGAACAATTGGCCATACTTTATTTAAATCATCCAGAGTATATTTGACATTTTCGTAACTTTCAGACTCAGCGATTAGCGGTTTCAAAACCTCTAGCTGTTTCTTGGCTTTCTGCATTGCTTCATGGGAAGAGGTTAAATTTTCATAATACTCAATCAGCTCTTTTATTGTATTTTCAACATTAGTTTTTTCCAGCATATGACCGCGCACAAAGTCATTTAATTTGCCAATTTCTTTGATACTGACAGTCTGATTGAATAAATCGAAAGCTTTTTCCGATTCCACACCAAAAATTTTACGAAATCTTTTGCTGTAGTCAGCAAATGTGTGAAATTGTTCAATTTTTACTTTCGGGAAAGATGCCAACTGCTTTTTTAACTCTGGTAAAGTTTTAAAGTCATTGAAATGTTCGGCGATACTCAGTTCGCCGTGGGCAACCAGAAACAACTTTTCAACTCCCTCTTTTACATACAAAACCTGAGCCAGAGTGACGTTCTGTTTGTATCCTTCGTTATAAAAATAAGCGAGTAAAACTGAATAATCATCTTTGGTACGCAGGTACTGCAGTTTAGACTTGTAGTCATCTTCAGCTTTAATTGTGCTGTAGGCTCCGAGTACATATGTCCTTTCGTCTCGCTCTCGCTTTCCTGAACCTGAAGCTAAGTTATAATTCCGCTTTCCATTCGGGACTAATAGTGTCAGTAGTGCGTCAACCAAAGTCGATTTACCGGAACCATTGGCCCCGGTGAGGAAGGAAGTTTTACCGTAGGGTGCGATCGTACCCTGCTTAAAAGTTCCCCAGTTTAATACTTCCAGCCGATGCAAGCGATATCCAGCTTTGGAATTGTCACTCTCAAATTCAAGCATTAGATTTGTCATAAGCTTCTAACCCTTTTTTGATATCCGTCAATGTTTCAGCGGGAATTTTAGCTTTGAGGATGCGGCGAATCTCATATTCGCCTTCTTTATTCTTTAACTCTTTCAAAAAGTGCAACTTGACAACTCGATTGATCGATTCGTCAAATTTTTTCAAAAGCTTTGGGTCATCAGTTTGCTCTGGAAAAAACGGACGCATCAAATCGTGAATTTGATGTTTAGACACAATGCAGCGATCCGAATCAGAGGTGCTGTTATTAAACTCTAGCAATTTCTCGCGTAATAAAACACATAGTACCGTAACTTCGTAGCTCAGGGGAACTCTCTTAACCAGCCTGGGCACTTTCTTTGCTTCCTCGTCGCCATCGTCACCATCTGGCTGCTGTAAAAAAGCATATCCTTCCGCTTCATCTAAATAAAGTCTCAGCCCAATTTTTCCAAAGTATTCTCTGACGTTTTTTTCATTCTTCAATAGCTCACCCCAATCATCCTTATCTTCATCTTCATACAGGATACCCTGTAGTAATTTGATGAGTGCTGGTGCGTAGGATGCGATAATCTCGTTTGTCATCATGAATTTGCTGTGTTTATCTTTTAAAAATAACTTGTGGGAGTGTCAGGTGCAGGATGTTCTGCTTGTCAAAGGAACTTGCCGTAATGCGATCGCTCGCTGAGTCATCGATCGCGTGTTTTGTGTCTTGAGAGGCGATCGCCAAATAAGCAACTACTTCAGACAAACCCTTTTCCACCGGATACTTCTCAATTACTTCAGCTAGCGTTACCCAATCTTTGCCCTCCAATGTTGCTGCAATCTGCCGCTTCAATACTTCCTCATCCACATAACAATAATTTCGCAAAGCATCAATTTGTTCCCTCGGTAGATCAACAGTTGCTTTGCTCAAATTGTAGTTTTTAAAATTCCGATTTTCTGTTGGTTTACCCAACGGTCTTTCCATCAGCAGTTGCACTTCCGGGTCGCCTTCTATCCAAATAAATTCCTCATTTTTGGGAGGATTATCGATCGCCACAAGTGCTAAATTTTTAATCTCTTTAATCAGTTCAATTACTCGTTTGTTCTCGGCGATATGCTGTTCGACCAGCATTTTTCGCAACTGTTCGGCAAGACGATAATTAGATTTAATAATTTTGTCGCTAGCTTGAATCAGACTGCGTTTAATTCTTCGGAGTATGGGATTTTTTTGACCCAAATCTTGAAGTTCTGGCAAGCCATATACCCCATTAATCAGTTGTTCCAATTCTTCCTGTTTAGAAGGATTTCTCAGAAAATCTTGGAAGGCATAGAAGCTGCGCCCCTGATCGGATTTCCTAATGTCTTCATCCCCCTCAATTACCTGTGCCACAACTAACCCCTTTCCCCCCTCCTCTTTTAGCTGTGCCTTTTTCACTTTGTCCGTGATTTCTTTAAAATTTTGCTCGACATCTCCAAAATCAGCAAGGAGTCGGCGGGCCACATCATTAGCTTTTAGAAACCACTCTTTGAGCTTAGATTCGCTGTAGCGTTCAACCTCACCAGTTTGTTTGATTGTGTCGATTTCTTTCTGAATGGCTGCTTTTTGTTTTTCTAATTCGTCTAAACGCGCTGCTGGATCTTCTGTACTTTTGGTGACAATTTCTTTGAGAAGGGAAAATATCTCTAAAAACTGTGATTCAGTGCCAATAAACTCTCTCCTCTTCAAATCTTCCAGCCAACCAATCGCCCGATTAGTACCCGGTGTAAGTTCAAAAACCGGATCGTCATTCTTCGTCTGATAATATTTCTTCAAGAACTGATGATCGCTGTTGCACCAAGTATCCAGGTAAGTCTGTGCTTTCCCACGATATAGTTCCGGTCGATCTTCGCACAGCTTCTCCAAATAATTTTCAAGTTTTTCTACCAGTTGTGATTGGGAAACCGTAATCCGATTTGAAGACTTGAACTCGCGATACAAAAAACTGATAATTAAAGGTGCGTTGTCAGTTCTTAAAAGTTTGAGGCTAGGCTCGTTTTTTAAATCATCTTCTATTTGGTTATGTTTCATATGCCCAGCGTTAAATTATAGATTTAATTGTCGTCCGATTAGCATTTAACCCTTGGCAAATATGAATTATGAATGGTGAATATGTTTTTTTCACCATTCATAACTCATACACTCTTAAAATTTAAACCTCGGATGCCCGCAATTGTCCGCAGGCTGCATCTGCTTCTAAGCCGCGAGAATACCGCACGCTAACTGCAATTTTCTTTTCCTTCAAAGTCGCAACGAAACTGTTAATTCGATTGGGAGTAGGTCGCTTATATTCAGCTTCCTGAATCGGATTGTAAGGAATCAAATTGACGTGACACTGAAAACCGCGCAAGTGAGTTGCTAACTCGGCTGCGTGTTCCGGTAAGTCATTCACACCTGCTAAAAGTACGTATTCAAAACTCAATCTACGCCCAGTCGATCGCACATATTCCCGACATTCTGCGATTAACTCACCCAAAGGATAAGGGCGGGCGCTAGGAATTAACTCTTCGCGCAATCTTTGATTGGAAGCGTGGAGGCTGACGGCGAGGGTAACTTGCAGTTGATGTTCGGCTAGTTGGCTGATGCGATTGCGAATTCCGACTGTGGAAATGGTGATGTTTCGCTGTCCAATTCCCACGTCTTGATTCAAACACTTGACAGCAGCTACCACATTATCGAAATTCAGCAGCGGTTCGCCCATTCCCATAAATACGATGTGGCTGACTCGGCGGCCAAAATCTTGCTGTACAGTCAAAACTTGATCGACGATTTCGTTTACTTCTAAATTGCGCTTGAAACCGCCTTTCCCGGTAGCGCAAAAGTCGCAGCCCATCGCGCAGCCAACTTGGGCTGAGACGCACACAGTCAGCCGTTTATCGGTGGGAATGCCGACAGTTTCAATGATTTGACCGTCTGCCAATTTTAAGAGATACTTTACCGTGGCGTCTGGTGCGACCGATCGATAGTGAATAGTCGATCGCCCGATCGGGATTTTAGCAACTGTCTCGCGCCACTGTTTCGAGAATACAGAAATGTCAGAGATCGATCGCGCACCTTTCTCATAAATCCACTGGTACAACTGCTTTCCGCGATAAGCCGGTTGTCCCTGCTGCTGCACCCACTCCGTTAACTCAGCTAAACTCGCGCCCAGCAAGGGCGGAATTTTACCCGACTCAACAGCCAAAGCAGCAGTCTTGCGAGACTGATTCGCACCCTTGGAATTACCAGAAGAGTACACCTGAGAAACGGAAGTAGGAGACATAGGTCATCAGAAAATTTAAAGCCACCCTCTATTTTAAAACTTCTCGGCCAAAGCTGCCGAGCGGTGACGAAATTGGCGAAAATAGACTTGGTAAATATTTTCTGGCACTTAACTTGATGAGGATGACAAGTGCTTGCGTAGCTTTCCGCATGGCAGCTCTATATACCTATACATTGCATAGGCTAATATAAAGCAAATCAGCATACTCATCACTCCTTGCAAAGGAACAGAAATTTGAGGTAAATAAAGAGAAACCGCTTCCAGTACAATACCGTGTACTAAATAAAGCGAGTAGGAAAGCAAACCAATAAACCGCATCCAACTCCAATTGAGAATTTGAAATACTCCCCAATCGGGAAAACGGATAGCAGCAGTAAAAAGACCATGTAGTGCAATACCTTGAATTGTGTAACGCAATGTAAGTTCATATTCAGGATAACGACATAGAAACGACAAAAGAAGTATAGTAATTCCTCCTGGTAGTACGAAATACTTCCACAGTCTATCCGAGCCATAGGGAGGATCTAATACTGGGTTGCCATGAACCGCTAATGCACAGCCAAACAATATACTATCTATTCTCGTATCTGATAAATGATAGATGCGATATTCATTTGCTCCCATGCCCAACACTAGAACACATCTCCAAATTAGAATAGCTAAGCAAATTCCCCAAAAAATTAACATTTGCCTTTTGGGACTCACACCCCTTTTGACTAAACTTATGTAGAGAAAAGGGAAAAGACAGTAGAAGTGTTCCTCCACCGCCAGAGACCAATATATATTAGTACCCGGAGGTATTCCCTCGCCACCAGCAAAAGTTTCATAATAGTTATAATAATGTAGAACCAGGCTTAAAAAACCTGGGAGTTGGATTTCCCCTTCAAGTACACCTATCAATGTCAAGAAAGCCCCTAGGAATAAGACTACATAAAAGCCCGGCCAAATTCGCACAATGCGTCGTAAATAAAAATGTTTTAAATTAATGAATTGGTTTTTTTCATATTCACGTCTCAGCAAAGTTGTGATCAAATATCCACTGAGAAAGAAAAATACTGTTACCCCAAAGCCTCCCGGGACAATTTTAGTAGCCCCTGCATGAGATAAAAAGACAATGACAAAAGCAATCGTCCTCATTCCGTCCAAGGAAGGAATGTAAAATTTGGATGGTGCCATGATAATTAAAAAAAATCTTTTTTTGATAATAGCATATTAACACCAATAGTTTTTGTATGTCCAGGCCCACTGGCTCTGATATTCCTGGACGCATTTCAAGGTAATTCTGTGATTCTGAGTGTACCCCTTCAGTGCGTCGTGCCACGTCAACAAGGTTGCAATAACAAAAATCTCGACAATAAGGTTAATTTTTGGGGAATTTTGCCAAAAATTGCATCTAAATGACCGCAGCCACCTAAAATAAACTCTGTAGTTTGTTCAATGGTATGCAAATTTGACAGCTTTCCAACACAATTAATGCAACTTTTATGGTGCTAAATATTCTTGCTCTGCCCTTAGCGTTTCAATTTACATCGCCGGGCCCAATTATCTTTGAACTTGGCCCCGTAGCCATCCGCTGGTACGGGCTGTTGATAGCTTCGGCCGTCTTGATTGGGGTCAGTCTGTCCCAATACTTAGCTCAAAAACGCCGCGTCAACCCGGAATTATTGGGTGATTTGGCAATTTGGCTGGTTTTGGGCGCTATTCCCTGTGCTCGAATTTATTACGTGGCTTTCGAGTGGCAGCAATACGCCCAGAGGCCTGAAGATATTATTGCGATTTGGAAAGGCGGAATTGCCATTCACGGGGCGATTTTGGGTGGCACGATCGCAGCTTTAATTTTTGCGAAAATTCAGCGAGTTTCTTTTTGGCAATTGGCAGATTTAATCGCGCCTTCGGCAATTCTCGGTCAGGCGATCGGACGCTGGGGAAATTTCTTTAACTCCGAAGCTTTTGGCAGTCCTACGGATTTGCCTTGGAAACTCTATATTCCGCCAAACAGTCGCCCGCCCGCCTACGCTAATTTTGAATACTTCCACCCCACATTTCTCTACGAATCCCTGTGGAATTTGACAGTATTTGGGTTGCTTCTGACTTTATTTTTTCGCGATTTGCAGGGCAAAATCCGCTTGAAAACTGGTGCTTTATTTTTGGTTTATATCGCAGCTTACAGTTCCGGTAGAGTCTGGATTGAAGGGTTGCGGACTGATAGTTTGATGTTCGGGCCGCTGCGGACGGCACAGATGGTAAGCTTGACTGGGATTGTTTTAGGGTTGGGCGGGTTAGCTTGGCTTTATTTGCTCGATCGACCTTTACCCGATGTTGTCTCCCCCAATAGCGATCGGGCAAAGATCACTCAGAAATCCCCAGAGGATCAATAAAAAACCCCAGAGAGGTTAGTCTCTAGGGTTCAAAACCAGGGTGCATCTACCATCTCTTACTTCCAACCAAAATAGGTACATCCGGAAGCGTCCGTAAATTTAGCAAATTTTTTAGCAGCCATGAGTTTGACAGAGATTAAATCCCTAATTCCAGGGGTATACATTGTAGGTGCAGGCCCGGGAGACCCGGATTTGTTGACTGTTAAGGCTCAAAAATTACTGGCTGCAGCCGATGTCATATTATTTGCTGACTCGCTAGTCCCAGAGCAAATTTTGCAGGGGGTGCGCGCAGATGCTGAAGTTATTCAAACTGCGGATAAGACCCTCGAAGAGATTGTACCTTTGATGGTGCAACGAGTGCAGGCCGGTAAAAGCGTCGTCCGCCTCCATTCCGGCGATCCCTGTCTCTACGGGGCTGTTGGCGAACAAATGCAAGCTTTGGCTTCAGAGGGAATTGCTTTTGAGGTAATTCCGGGAATTAGCGCTTTCCAACTTGCAGCGGCTAAACTTAAAATTGAGTTGACAGTTCCGGGAGTTGTGCAGACAATTATTTTGACGCGAATTAGCGGCAGAACCGAAGTACCGGAACGCGAAGAATTGGCGAGTTTAGCGGCTCATCAAGCGAGTTTGTGCCTGTATTTGAGTGCCCGCCATGTCGAAAAAGCTCAAGCTAAATTGATGGAACATTACCCATCTGATTTGCCGGTAGCGATTTGTTATCGGTTGGGCTGGCCAGATGAAAAAATTGTGCTAGTTCCCCTTGACAAAATGGCAGTTGCTACCCGCGAAAATAATTTGCTCAGAACGACAATGTATGTGATTAGTCCGGCGTTGGGAAAATCAGCACAAGGGCGATCGCGCTTGTACCATCCAGATCACGATCGGCTTTTCCGTCAGTAGTCAGTTGGCAGTTGGCAGTTGGCAGTTGCAATGCCCAATTCCCAATGCCCAATGCCCAATGCCCAATGCCCCATTCCCCATTCCCCATTCCCCATTCCCGATGAAAGATTTAACTCGCAGACAATTTATCATTGTCACCGCATTAAGCGCCGGATTTACCTTAGCAGTTCATCCTATTGCGGCTGCCGTTATCAATACGGATGCTGCTGGTTTAGTTGCCGGTGAGGTAAAAATTCCCGTAAAAGACGGCTCAATTCCAGCCTACAGAGCAATGCCAGCCAGCGGCAGCAATTTTCCAGTAATTTTAGTAATTCAAGAAATCTTCGGAGTTCACGCGCACCTTCAAGATATTTGCCGCCGTTTGGCAAAATTAGGTTATTTAGCGATCGCCCCAGAAATGTTTGCCCGTCAAGGTGATGTTTCTAAAATGACCGACATTCAAGAAATTAGGAGTAAAGTTGTCTCGAAAGTTCCTGACGAGCAAGTTATGTCCGATTTAGATGCAACCGTAGATTGGGCACAAAAGTCAGGAAAAGGCAATATTAATAAGTTGGGAATTACAGGATTTTGCTGGGGTGGCAGAATTGTTTGGCTGTACTCTTCCCATAACCCGAAAGTCAAAGCTGGAGTGGCTTGGTACGGGCGTTTGGTTGGCGATTCTACGGCTTTAACTCCCAAACAGCCGATCGACATTGCAGCCAGTTTGAAAGTGCCTGTCTTGGGGCTTTACGGCGGCAAAGACGAGGGAATTCCCAACGATACAGTTGAGAAAATGCAGGAAGTTCTCAAAACTGGCAGCAGTGGTTCGGAAATTGTGCTTTATCCAGATGCGCCGCACGCTTTTAACGCCGACTATCGCCCCAGTTACCGGGAAAAAGAAGCTGAGGATGCTTGGAAACGGATGCAAGATTGGTTTAAAAAGTATGGAGTTTCTTGATAGTTGTGAGTTGTTAATTTTGACTTAAAACTGGTGTCAAGTTTGGGATCGAAAAAGGCAATATTAGCGAATAGCCCTGAAGACAGTTGGGTTTGTGGGCCCTCCAAAAGGTAAACTGGGCGATGTAGAATTATCGATCGAACAGGTAAGCCCGTGCTAGACGAACAAGCTAAAAAGACCATCTTGCGGAAAATCCCTCACGGATTGTACATCTGCGGTGTCAAAGACGGGGAGGAAGTCAACGGTTTCACCGCTAGCTGGGTGATGCAATCTTCCTTTACCCCTCCCTTAGTTGTCAACTGCGTCAAGCAAGACTCCAAATCCCACGCCATGATCAAAGCCAGCGGTGTCTTTGCTTTGAGTTTCCTAGAAGCGGGACAGAAAGAATTAGCCCAGAAATTCTTCAAGCAGCAGCGCCGCGTTGGCAATAAATTTGAGGATGTAGAATTTTATCCGGGCGCGGAAACTGGTTGTCCGATTATCTCGGATTCTCTGGGTTACATCGAGTGCAAAGTTGTCGGGGCTGTGGAACACGGGGATCACACGGTTTATGTGGGAGAAGTTTTGGCAGCCGGCGTCCACCGAGAAGGCAATCCGTTGCTGCTAGAAAGCACCGGTTGGAATTACGGCGGCTAAAGACCTCTGGCAGTTGGCAACTGGCAGTTGTCAGTTGTCAGTTGTCAGTTGTTAAGGGAGGCGAGTTAAAATTAATAAAAAATCGGCGACAATTTTGTCGGCATTTTCTTCGGTCAAAATTGGTACGTGTACGAAAATACATTTGGTGCTAAGTTGAGAATCTGCAAGGTGTTTTAAAACTGCATAATACAGGGCTTCGCAAACAAATTTTCCGGCTTCGTGACTGATTTCTGTTGCAGCTAAATCAGCGACTAGCGGTTCGAGATTAACTGCGGTTTTCAGAATGTCGCTATCGCAGCAAGCGCAGGATTCTACGGTTAATTTTTGCCGACTTTCGGCCATGCCGCAGCAGATAATAGTGTCGGGTTGGAGTTGGTTGATTTGGGCGATCGCCAAATTCGGTGCTAGCTGGAAATCTACTGGCAGTTTCCTCAAAAAAATCAGGGAATCAGGCAAAGATTTTCTCTGGGAAATCTTGGCTAATAAGTCGTCCGAAGAGTTGGATTGCTGATGTGGAAGCCAAGTATCAAATGAGGTTAGCAGGATTTTGGTTGTCATAAATGATGGGGGATTGTTAACTGTTAACTGTTAACTGTTGACTGTTGACTGTTGACTGTTGACTAATGACTAATGACTAATGACTAATTGTATGCAATAATACTGATATTGATAATATAAGGCAAGTAAGTCAATGTCTGTCATTGCAGTAGTGGACTATGACATGGGCAATCTGCACTCGGTCTGTAAAGGCTTGGAAAATGTGGGTGCAGTGCCAAAAATTACAGATTCTCCTGCTATAATCGAGCAGGCTGATGCGGTGGTTTTGCCGGGAGTTGGTTCGTTTGACCCGGCAATGCAGAATTTACGATCGCGCAATTTGATAGAACCGATAAAAAGGGCGATCGCATCGGGAAAACCTTTTTTAGGCATTTGTTTGGGTTTGCAAATTCTGTTTGAAAGTTCCGAAGAAGGCGTAGAACCGGGATTGGGCGTTATTGCCGGAAAAGTGCGCCGATTTCGCTCGGAACCTGGTTTGACAATTCCCCACATGGGATGGAATCAATTGGAATTTCCTGGGCCGGATTTGCCGCTGTGGGAAAATTTACCGTCTGATCCTTGGGTTTATTTCGTGCATTCTTATTATGTCGATCCAGTTGATTTGGAAGTGCGATCGGCAATTGTGACTCACGGTAGTCAAAACGTGACGGCGGCTATAGCTAAAGACAATTTGATGGCCGTGCAGTTTCACCCGGAAAAGTCTTCGAGTACGGGATTGCAAATGCTGTCAAATTTTGTCAGTCTGGTGAGGGAAAAAGTACCTGCTTAGGTGGCATGAGTCTTAAAAAACCCGGTAGATTGCCGAAACCGGGTTTGACATTTTTAAAAGTCTTCTTCCTTATTGCCTCTTCCTGAAATCCGTTACATCTGATATGTTGCACCATTCTCAATTACTTGTTTAGGAACAGGCTTTTCGGCCTGTTCCACAAGAAAATTCACTCTTTGTGGAACGGGCCGAAAAGCCTGTTCTTGAGAATGGTGCAAGATGTGAGTTACATCCGTTACATCCGTTACAAAATCCGTTGCCGAACTTCCTTCTTCCTAAATGACTTTAAGAATCAGTGGCAATCGCCAAATCAAAACCCTGCCGGGACTCGCAACTCGCCCTACACCTTCGCGAGTCAGAGAAGCTTTATTTAATATTTGGCAAGGGACGATCGCACATTGCAGATGGCTTGACATTTGTACCGGCAGCGGTTCGATGGGTGCAGAAGCTTTGTGTCGTCAAGCCGCGAGTGTCACAGGCATCGAACAGTCGGCGAAAGCTTGTGCGATTATCCGCGAAAACTGGGAGCAAGTAGCAGACTCATCCCAAACATTCCAAATACTGCGGGGAAACGCGACGGCGAAATTGGCAACACTAGCGGGGCAGCAGTTCGATCGCATTTACTTCGATCCGCCCTACGCCAGCGACTTGTACGAACCTGTGTTAAACACGATCGCCAGCCAAGAAATGCTAGCACTCCTCGGCGAAATCGCGATCGAACACAGCCCGGAGCGATCGATACAACCGATTTCCGGCCTAGAAATTTGCCGCCATAAAATATACGGCAATACAGCATTAACCTTCTACACACGCAGTGGCTGACAGCCTCAAACAGCAGCAGCCTCACTCCTCGACGCAGAAAGAAACCCGGTTTCATGGCGTTGGCGCGCCCCGGTACTAAAAGTTTTTCCCTTGGATACAATACAAATTTTTCCGATGAAGTTAAGCTTTGGGCGTAGGTTGTCAGAGCAAGTTGCCAAAGCAATCGACGAAATAAATGGAGTTTAGGCTGAAAATAAAGACTTTCAGTTGTAACATGAACCCAAAGTGTGAGTGTGAATATTCCTAAAGGAGTGAATATGGTTCAGACACCTTCGCGCCCTCGTGGCAGCGAGTTTCCGGCTGCTAACTCGGTACAGCCAGTCAAACGCGATACGATTCTGCTGGGAGATAGCCTCCCCCTGCCCAATACCAAACTCTTCGGCACAGACGGCATTCGCGGGAAAGTTGGAGAATTGCTGAATGCACCCCTAGCCCTGCAAGTGGGCTTCTGGGCTGGACAAGTTCTACGGCAACATTCCCCCAACCAGGGCCCTGTGATTTTGGGACAAGACAGCAGGAATTCCAGCGATATGCTGGCAATGGCACTGTCAGCGGGTTTGACGGCCGCCGGTTTGGAAGTGTGGAATTTGGGATTGTGTCCCACTCCCTGCGTTGCTTATCTGGCAAGCGTTTCGGAGTCGGTCGGCGGAGTGATGATTTCGGCTTCTCACAATCCCCCAGAAGACAACGGCATTAAATTTTTCGGCTCAAACGGATCGAAGCTGTCGCAGCAGTTGCAGGAACAAATCGAAGCGGGAATCCGAGGGGCAAAGGTTCCAATTTCTAGCTTGGGTTGGGGACACCACTACCATCGGTCTGAGTTGGTTAAAGATTATGCCACTTCGCTCTGTGATTCGCTGCAACAGATGAATTTGGAGGGAATGCGGATAGTTTTGGATTTGGCTTGGGGGGCGGCCGCGGGTTTGGCGCCGGCGGTGTTCGCGCAAATGGGGGCGGATGTTATCTGTTTGCACGACTCTCCTGATGGCGATCGTATTAATGTTAACTGCGGTTCTACTCATCTCGACAGTTTGCAAGCGGCTGTTTTGGAACACAATGCCGATTTGGGCTTTGCTTTTGACGGCGATGCCGATCGAGTTTTGTGTGTTGACAACCAAGGGCGAACGATTGACGGCGATTACATTCTTTATCTGTGGGGCCGGCAGTTGCGCGACTCCGAACAGTTACCATCCAATTTAATTATTTCTACTGTAATGGCTAACCTCGGCTTCGAGCGAGCTTGGGAAGAATTGGGGGGCAAACTAACTAGAACAAACGTGGGAGATCAGTACGTTCACGCTGAAATGCAGCGCACTGGTGCGATGTTGGGCGGCGAACAGTCTGGACACATTCTTTGTCCGCATTATGGTGTCAGCGGCGACGGTTTGCTGACAGCTTTGCATTTGGCTTCGCTGGTGCGCCAGTCCGGGGAATCTTTGGCACAATTGGTAAGTGGCAGTTTCCAAACTTATCCGCAGTTGTTGCGAAATATTCGGGTGGACGATCGCGAAAAACGCCTGAAATGGCACGAGTGCGAGGCAATGCAAAGTGCGATCGATCGTGCTACAACAGCAATGGGAGAACAGGGACGGGTTTTGGTTCGCGCTTCTGGCACTGAACCGCTAATCCGAGTTATGGTGGAAGCGGCCAGCGCCGAATTGGCTAATTTCTGGACTGAAAATTTAGTTTTAGCCGTTCAGCAACACATCGCTATCTGATGGAAATGGGGAAGTGCTAGAACTTTTGAATTTTGAGTTTTGAGTTTTGAGTTGAAATCTTTTAATTCAAAATTCATAAATCAAAATTTCTAACTATTAATTTCGAGTTTTAATCAACTTCTCCAAAAATAACGAGGGGGGCAGGCATCCTGCCTACCCTTAACTTTATTTTCACTCAATTGTGTGATGATGATTTCTGTTGTGATACCTACCTACAACCGCGAGCAACCTCTGCGAGAGACATTGGCTGATGCGATTAGGCAAAATTACCCGAATTTTGAAGTGCTGGTAATTGATCAAACTCGCACCCACGAATCGGAAACTCAAGTTTATTTAGAGGAATTGGCAAATGCTGGCCAAATTCGCTGGTTTAGAGTAGATTGGGCGAGTTTACCGGCGGCTCGAAATTATGCAGTGCGGCGCGCAGTTGGAGAAATTATTTTATTTATTGATGATGATGTACAATTGCCAGATGGTTTTTTGGCGGCTCACGCTGACAATTATTTAGAAAAACCCGATGTGGGATGTGTGGCGGGCAGGGTTTTTGACAGAATGAAACTCGATAATTCTGGAGGCGATTTGGCGATCGAATATTTGCCCTCAGAAGCTATGGATGCTGGCATTGCCTGGTATTTTATCGATTTGGTGCATACAGTCAAACCCCAGCAGGTGCTATCGGCTAGAGGCTGTAATATGTCTTTTCGCCGGCAGGTTTTTGCCGAATGCGGGCTGAGGTTTGACGAGCGGTTTGCAGGGAGTGCGGTGCGGGAGGAGTCGGATTTTTGTTTGAGATTGCGATCGACTGGCATGAAAATTTGGTACGATCCCAATGCCTGTTTAGTTCACTTGGGGGAAGAGAGCGGGGGCTGTCACGATGTCAGCACGCGATCGATCGAGTATCAAATCACATTTTATCACAACCATTTCCTCATGGGATTGAAAAATTTAACAGCCTTTCAATGCCTGCGATTTTTTGCCAAACTCTTTGACTGCCACGTTTTGGGAAATCCACCTTGTTATAAAAGCGCCTCGCCTATTAAAATTATAACTAGATTTGCTTTTTATATCCTGGGTTTTCTCAGTGCTATAAATACAGTAATTCAATCTCTGTGGAATGATGGACAAAGTTATAGCCATCAAGACAAGATTAATAATCAATAATTACCTATTCCCCATTCGCCCTTCCCAATAAATGAGAATTCTCGTGGCTAGTCACACCTATATTGTGGACATTAATCGGGAAAAATTCAAGATATTAGCCAACCTAGAACCCGATATTGAAGTAACAGTTGTAGTGCCGCAGCGTTGGAAACCGGGAGGCGTACAAAATAAAATTATAGAAACGCAATTTTATCAAAAAGGCTCATTTAAAGTAGTCCCCGTCTCCAACTTTAGTCAAAATAATCAAGGCTTGCTAACTTTTGGTACAGATTTAATTGAAGTTCTGCAGAAAATTAAACCGCAGATAATTCAAGTTGAACAAGGTTCAAAATCTATTGCTTGCGCTCAGTTGATTCTACTAAACAAACTGCTCAAAATGCAAGCCAAAAATATATTATTTACTTGGTGGAATTTGCCTTATCAATTAAATTGGCCGATTTCAGTCTTAGAAAATTACAATCTTCAGCACACCGACGGAATTATTGCAGGCAACCTAGATGGAGCTAAAATTTTGCGGCAGCGGGGCTATCAAGGTGCGGTAAAAGTAATGCCACAACTCGGAGTAGATGAAGCTTTGTTTCGCCACACTGGTAAAGACGCTGATTTATCGCGCAGGTTCGGTATTGAACAGACCGATTTTGTGGTAGGATTTGTAGGGCGATTTGTCGAAGAAAAAGGATTGTTGACTTTAGCTGAAGCCTTGGCAGGGTTGAAAAAAAATTCTTGGAAGTGGCTGTTAGTAGGACAAGGAAAATTGCGGACGCACCTCGCCGAAAAATGTATTGAATGGGGAATCAGCGACCGAATAATCTGGGTAGAAAGCGTTTCCCACGAAGAAATTCCCCCTTACATTAACTTAATGAACTGTTTGGTATTGCCCTCGCAAACCAGCTATAAATTCAAAACTTTGACCACTGTGGGCTGGAAAGAACAATTTGGTCACGTTTTAATTGAAGCGATGGCTTGTCACATTCCGGTTATTGGTTCCGACTGCGGGGAAATTCCCCACGTCATCGGCGATGCGGGCTTATTATTCCCCGAAGGAAATGCAGGGGTTTTGCGAGAGTGTTTGCAGAAATTAATGGAGCGGCGGGAGTTGGCGGCCGATTTGGGCGATCGGGGTTATCATAGAGCGATGAGCAATTATACTAATCAAGCTTTAGCTGAGCAGTTGTTGGAATTCTACAAAGAATTGTTGTAACTTTTAGCTATAATGCAAGTGTTAAATAATAACTTTGGTAAATGTCTATTCCTTCCGAGATACGCTCTTTGGTTGACGAGCTCTACCAGGTACTAGACGATAGCGAGCGCCAAGCAACGCAGGGACTTTTTGCACTTAGAAGAGCCATGTCTCTTTTTCCCCAGAATGAAATACTGATGCAATACTTTTCTTCCATCACCAATTTTCAATTCAACGTAGCAGGTACTCGCTTACAAGCAGAGCACATTGTGGGCAATGTATTGATGGCTGGTGTGCCGGATGAAGATGTTCAAAAAGCCGGAGATTATTTAGCAGCTTTGCTAAAGATGGCTCCCGAATCGAGAATTATGATTGACAAAGTAGTGGAGAGATTAGAAGCATTGCCATGAAACAATTACCTGATGAAAGCCTACTCCAGGAAATCCTGGAAATTGTGAAAGCTGCGGAAGCCAAAGCCAGTGAAATGTATGAATTTTCCAAGACAATGGCTCACAATACCCAAATTACAGCAACAAAAAGAGAGGAAGCTGAACAGCTAGACGGGCAGCCTTTTGCAGATAATTAAATTTGTAATGGGAGATGTTGGTATGTTGATTTAAATAACTATCCCTCATGCGGATTCTCCAAATTATCCCCTCAATTTCCCTCGTCTACGGCGGGCCGAGTCAAATGGTACTCAGACTTTCTGCGGCCCTCGCTTCCCAAGGCATTGATGTCACAATTATCACTACAGATTCTAACGGAGATATCGGTCAACTTCCTTTAGATGTTCCTTTAAATCAACCAATAAAACAAAGCGGTTATCA
>NZ_JAUBTU010000069.1:0-39079 GCF_036705085.1 Microcoleus sp. B6-A1 | reverse complement strand
TTCTACTCCGTTCGACTTGCATGTGTTAAGCAGACCGCCAGCGTTCATCCTGAGCCAGGATCAAACTCTCCGTGTTGGATTGTTTTTTTTGGCTTACGTCAAGTTCTTTCTACTCAGCACAAATGCTGGTTTTTTTCCCTTGACTTTTTTCTCGTTGTTTGCGATATTGAGTATCAGCGATGCTTTTACTCTCTATCTTAATTTTTTGACGAGGTTAATAGTGCTTTAAGCTTTCAAACTATTCTTTTTTCTAGGTTCAGTTTTTTGCCTTTCTTCGCACCTTTAGTTCGTGGTTCAGTGAACCGCTTCCCTTCTGGCGCTTTATTAATGTATCAACTCTCCCCAGAGTTGTCAAGCGTTTTGTGAAAATATTTTTGACTTTTTTTTGAACCTATACACACCAAGGGTTTGAGCTGTTGATTTCCGATCCGGCCTCCGCTGGCTGACTCCTCTTTCCGGGAAGGGGTCTTTTTTTTGGGCAAGATGGGACTTTTGAGGGGAGTATCTACCGCGCATGGGTAGAATATCTCTACGTGTAGCTGTTTTATATATAGATGTTCGATCGCCCGCTCATGAAAAAACCTGCCCCTCGCCCTAGTGCCTTGTTCGTTACCTGCGCTTCACTGCTGCTGGCTTGCAGTCAGACGAACACTCCCCAAACCTCTACTACAGCATCTCCGGCGACTTCGCCATCTCCCGGTGCTTCCCCAGAGGGTTCGCCTGGGGGGAGTTCCAACACTATATCTATAGGTATTGGGGTGGCCCAAACTAGCAATGTGGCTTTACTGGGTCAGGAACAGGTGGCTGGCGCGAAAATTGCTGAGAAGTATTTCAACGATAAGGGCGGTGTGGATGGGACGCCGATTAGACTGGTGTTCCAAGATACCGGTGGAGATGAACAAGGGACGATCAATGCCTTCAATACTCTGATCAATCAGGATAAGGTGGTGGGGATTGTGGGGCCAACTCTCTCGCAACAAGCTTTTAGTGCAGATCCGATCGCCGATCGAGCAAAAGTTCCCGTACTCGGACCCTCCAACACCGCTAAAGGCATTCCCCAGATTGGCGATTATGTGGCCAGAGTCTCCGCGCCTGTGGCCGTGGTAGCACCTAATGCGGTGAAAGCTGCACTGAAGCAAAATCCCAATATTAAGAAAGTAGCCGTGTTTTTTGCTCAGAATGATGCTTTTAGCAAATCTGAGACTGAAACTTTTCAGACAACGGTTAAAGATATGGGGCTGGAATTGGCAACAATCCAAAAATTCTTGACTACTGATACAGATTTCCAATCTCAAGCTACTAACGCAATAAATGTCAACCCCGATTTGATAATTATTTCCGGGTTGGCCGCCGATGGAGGCAATTTAATTAAGCAATTGCGGGAGTTGGGATACAAAGGCGTTATCATTGGGGGCAACGGTCTGAATACTTCTAATGTATTTCCTGTTTGCAAGGCTCTTTGCGATGGGGTTTTGATTGCCCAAGCCTACAGCCCGGAATATGAAAATGAAGTTAATAAGGCTTTTCGCAATGCTTATCGCGCTCAATTCAAGAAGGAACCGCCTCAATTTAGCGCACAAGCTTTTACTGGCGTACAAGTTTTTGTTGAGTCATTAAAGGCCATTAATGCTAAGTCTAAGGTTAGCGAAAAGCCGTTGGCAGAGTTGCGTACAAATTTGAATCAGCAGTTGTTGGGTGGTAAGTACGATACGCCTTTGGGGGAAATTTCTTTTACGCCTGAAGGTGAGATTAATCAGAAAGAGTTTTATGTGGCACGGATTAAGATGGAGGCTGATGGCAATAGTGGTAAGTTTGAGTTTTTGAAATGAGGGCACGACACGGATTTTGACACGGATACACGGATGAGTTATTGAGTGTGAGTGTGAGGTTAACCCCGCTGCCCCCCAAGGGGGGAAGTCAGAAGTCAGAGTAAAAATTGTATGCTGTTGGTTTTTGAATGATTTAATGTTGATGCCGAATCTCTAACTGGTGATGGACTTAACTCTGTTTTTGCAACAATTTTTGAATGGTTTGTCGATCGGCAGCGTGTATGCTATTTTTGCCCTGGGATACACGCTGGTCTTTTCTATTTTGGGAATTATTAATTTTGCTCACGGTGCAGTATTTACTTTGGGTGCTTATTTTACATATGCGCTGATGGGAGGTGCTTTCGGTTTTAATGGGTTGTGGGCTAATGCTCGAATTCCCGTGCAGTTGCCTTTTGCTGTGGCATTAATTTTGGGAAGTGTCATGGCTGGTTTGGTAGGAGTAATTGTTGAACGAATTGCTTTTTTACCTTTGCGCCGCCGACTCTCTGATCCTCTGCTGACGGTGGTTTCTAGTTTGGGTGTGGCGGTGGCGATCGCCAATATCATCCAATATCTTGTAGGTGCGGAGATTTACACCTTTCCTGCTAACACTTACGGCTATTTGCCTGCTGCGATTAACTTCGGTACAGCGGATAAACCGATTCCAATTCGGACTGTTCAAATAGTAATTTTTGCGGTATCAGTTGCGATTGTGGCTGTCTTAACTTACTTAATAAATTTCACTAAGTTTGGCAAAGCAATGCAGGCGGTGGCTGAAGATGCTACTACTTCTAGTTTGTTGGGGATTGATACCGATCGATACATTGTATTGACGTTTTTTGTGAGTAGTTTTCTGGCTGGTTTGGCGGGGAGTTTGGTGGGTTCTAGTGTGAGTATTGCTGGGCCGTACTTTGGTATTGCTTTTGGTTTGAAGGGTTTGGCGGTGATTGTGCTTGGGGGGTTGGGGAGTATTCCTGGGGCGGTTTTGGGTGGGTTTATGATTGGTTTGGTTGAGGCTTTTGTGCCTGGTGATTTTTCGGCTTATAAGGATGCTGTTGCTTTTGCCATATTGTTTATTATGTTATTGGTTAGACCGCAGGGTTTGTTTGGACGGCGTTTGATTCAGAAAGTCTAGGCTGATTTGCAGGACATATCGTAAGCCAAGACGGTTTTGAAAAGGGAAAACGGGTTTCCAGCAAAGACTATAGCTAAACCAGCCCTTATCCACTGTTGTGGAGTTTTATATACTTACCTATAAAACTTATTCATACCTCAGAGGCAGTTTGATGACTTCGGAAGTTTCATTAATAGTAAGCGATCGCCTTTTTTTGCGATTAGCCAATCAAGAGGATATCTGCAAAATAATTAAATTTTACAGAGACAATCAAAGGTTTTTTACTCCCTGGCACCGACAGTGGGCGGAGGAATTTTTAACGGAAAGTTATTGGGAAAAACAAGTAGAGAAAGATTTCCAAGGCTTTAAATCAGACAGATCTTTAAAGCTATGGATTTTTGAGAAGGATAATCCTGAGTATATTGTCGGTAACGTTAATTTTGATAATTTTGTACGAGGTGCCGGTCATTTCTGCTTTTTGGGATATAATCTGGCAGAAGCGAAACAAAGTAAAGGTTATATGACAGAAGCTGTGAGAATTGCAATTCAATATGTTTTTGAAGAGTTAAATTTACATCGCGTTATGGCAAATTATATGCCTCACAATCAGCGTAGCTGTAATCTACTTAAAAGATTGGGATTTGTGGTGGAAGGTTACGCTAGAGACTATTTGTTGATAAATGGTCGGTGGGAAGACCATATTCAGACTAGCTTAATAAATCCCAATTGGAAACCAAGCTAACCCGATTTTCCTTAATAACTTCTAATCTAAAATATCTAAAATCAAATGGCTACCTTTTTTACTACTTATGGGTTTCTCATTGTCTCGATGTTGCTGGGTGCAATGTTGGGAATGTCGCTGTATTTGCCTCTAATGACTGGTCAGTTGTCTCTGGCTAGCCCGGGTTTTTATGCGTTGGGTGGGTATATTGCGGCGATTTTGTCTACGACAGTGTTGAAGCAGACAGGGGGTTTATTTCCACTGCCATTGTTGTTAGTGGAGATGATAATTGCAGGGGTTGTTTCGGGGTTGCTGGGGATTTTGGTGGGCATTCCGGCGCTGCGGTTAAGTGGGATTTATTTGGCGATCGCAACTATTGCTTTTGTGGAAATTTTGCGGGTTTTATCGCTGAATCTCGATATTACTGGCGGGGCTGTGGGCATTTTTGGGATTCCACAACCGTTTGCGACGCCGATCGAGTATTTGTGGATTGTACTACCTTTACTTTTGGTAAGTATGGCGATTGTCTATCGGCTGGAACGGATTCGGGTAGGTCGGGCTTTTGCGGCGATTCGGGCTGATGAGTTGGCGGCTGATGCGATCGGCATTAACCCAACTTTTTATAAGGTTTTGGCTTTCACGTTAGGTGCTGTTTTAGCTGGGGTTGTGGGTGCAGTTAGCGCCCATTTCCTTAATACTTGGAACGCGCGTCAAGGGACTTTTGATGCTAGTATTATTTACTTGACTTCTGTATTGATTGGTGGTAGCAGAACGTTTCTGGGAGCAGTTTTGGGTGGGATGGTGTTTACTGCTTTGCCGGAGGTTTTGAGGGGAATGGCGACTATTCAGGGATTGCCGGTTTGGTTGGCGCAATTTCTGCGGGATGGGCGGTTAATTATTTTTGGGTTGCTGATTGTTTTGGGGACAATCTTTTTTCCGCAAGGTTTGGTTACGCCGGAGTTGTTGAAGAGATGGAGGAAGGGCGATCGCGGTTCTGTTTAAAATTGGAGTGTTGGTTATGATGGCTACCAGTCACCCGCTTTAACGTCTAGCCCAAAAGAGCGATCGCCAGTCGGCGCAAAATCACCTTGCCGCCCGCAATCTGCGTCTGACAAGCCAGCCTAATTTCGGGATCTAAACGCAATTTTTTGGCAAGTTCCTCTTCCGGCGAAGTGCGCGGGGAGCAAAATTCCAAACCTTCGACAATCAATACGCGACAAGTCGAGCACCGGGCGCTACCGCCGCAGATGTGGGTGTGGGGAATGCCGACACGCAGGGAAGATTCCAGAATTATATCGTCGTCGTCTATCTTGATCGAGCGATCGTCCGGCAGATAGTGAATCTGTGGCATATGTGGCGCGTCTAGCTAATTAGCGAGGAATCTCGCGGACATCTGTTATTGCAGCGAACCTTTATGCAAACCCGGTTTCTCGGCATTTTTTCTGTATCCCCTGATTCCTTAACTATAAGTCGCGATCGGCATTTGCTTCTCATTTCGTCAGCTCAAGCGCCCAACTGACACCAGTTTAAAAAAAGAAAGCAACTCTAGGCAATAGTCCAACTCTTAGCTCATCATTCATTCTCAATTCTAAAATCTCAAATGGTATAACTGAGCACTAAAACCGCCATCGCACCGTGAAAGTACCCCCATTCAAGCTGTGGAGTTAATCTAAAATCCAAAATCTAAAATCTAAAATGGACTGACATAATTCTTAATAAAATTAAGATCGCCCAAAGCCCTATAAATCCGTTATCAAATCCCCTTCAACAGCCATATATTTTTAGGATTTTGGGGAGGTAAGCTGTGAAAACCTGACTTGGCAATAGTTTCAGCTTTTTTGCTCTCTAACAACCACCCAATTTTCGTGAGATAGAATAGCAGCATCTTTAAAACCAGTATAACCATGAGTTCATCAACAGCCCTACAAAGCATCGAAAACCACATTCCACTCGTAGGAAATATCCATACCAAAAGTCCGATCGCCTACGGAGCAACCCGCCTCGCAGTCAGTGCAGTTAACACGGTGCAAATGGCAGTAGCAGAGTCTTACATCAACGGATTAGAAGTCCCAGATTCAGTATTGCGATCGCTTTTTGATACCTGTATGCCCGTCTTTTTTAAGCATTTCCCGTCCCTGCTTGCACCCTACGAATGGGTACTAACAGAAACAGACCATACAGCCGAAGGGTCACGGGATTTAATGAAGATTCAGTACGACTTACCTCAAGCCATGCTGAATCCGATGTTAGGCGACGGGAAACTCATTTATCCTAAATACAGCATGGGGTTGTGGGAAAAAGGAGCCGCCAACCTTGAACAATCGCAAATGCAGATGATTGATGATGTGATTGAAAAGCTAGAGATTCAAGATGGTGACAATATTTTAGACTTTGGCTGCGGTTGGGGTTGTGTTCCTAATTACATTCTTTCCAAATTCCCCAATGTCACCTTTACGGGGGTTAACTTGAGCCATCGCCAATGCGAGTATATGCGTCAGAAGATGCAAGACCCCGAAAGCTACCTTAGTTCAGGTCGATTTACCCTCTATGAAGGTGATTTGAACGACGCTCAATTCGAGACCAAATTTGACAAAATTCTCTCGATCGGAGTTTTTTGTCATGTAGGCAATTTAACCAAAGCTTTCCAAAAGCTCGCATCTTTCCTCAAAGATAACGGCCGCGTTTTGATTCATATCATCACAGTTCGCATCCCCAACAATATGTCCAGCGTTTTCACCCACAAATACGTTTTTCCCCACGGTCGTTACTGGAAATACGATGCCGTTCCCAGCCACAACAAAGACCTCAAAACCATAAAAAACTGGTATCTCAACGGATACAATTACTCTACAACCTTAACTAATTGGCTGAAAAACTTTGACGATTCTCAGGCAATAGTCAAAGATTTAGACTACGGTATGGACTATGCCAAATTTCGTCGCATCTGGCGGTTTTACTTGATTTGGTTTGTGTCTAATTTCGCAAGTTGCGACGGCGAATATAACGGCAACGGTCAATATTTAATGGTTCGTGCATAACCGCTAATCAGTAGACCCCGCTCAAAAAACCTAACACCCCGAACCCCGACATCTCAAAGAAGTCGGGGTTCTTGAGTGCGAGCTACTTATCGGGAGAATGAAACCTTTCAACCTAGATTTAGGGCGATCGAGAAGTGTTGCCTTCTTTTGAGGAATTTTTCTGAGTTTAAAAAAATCCGGAATAAGATTATTGCTCGGTGAATAAGACCTATATCAAGCGTGAGCCTGCACAATACTTTTTAAATTCCATCCTCGATCAGTAGTGATGATCTGCGATATTTTACTACAAAAAGAGAGTTGATTTATACAATGGTAGACAAAATGAAACCTTCTCTTCCTCAAGACGACCCGAACCAAGAACAGCGCCAAGATTCCTTGAATCGTCAGCAACAAGCTTATCAGTTTGACCATGACAGTTTATCACCTTTGGCATTATTGAAAGATCTGCCACCAGTCGAGAACTTTTCGAGCAAGTATATTGGAGAGCGGATACTAGCAACATCGGAACTTCCCGGAAATATGCTGGCGGCCGATTCGAGAAGTTTTCTCGATCCTCTCGACGAGCTCCAAGACTATGAAGATTTCTTTACTCTGCTGCCGCTACCTGCTGTTGCCAAAATCTACCAAACCGATCGCTCTTTTGCAGAACAGCGCCTGTCTGGAGCAAATCCGATGGTGCTTCGTTTGTTAGATGCCGGCGATCCTCGGGCGCAAACACTGGCACAAATTTCCAGCTTTCACCCATTATTCGATCTGGGCCAAGAGTTGCAACAAAAAAACATTTACATTGCCGATTATACGGGTAGCGACCAACACTATCGCGCGCCTTCAAAAATTGGAGGCGGCAGCTATGAAAAAGGCAGAAAATTCTTGCCGAAACCGCGAGCTTTTTTCGCTTGGCGGTGGACGGGAATTCGCGATCGCGGTGAACTGGTGCCGATCGCCATTCAACTAGATCCGACGCCAAATAGCCATCTTTACACCCCGTTCGATCCTCCTGTGGATTGGCTGTTTGCGAAACTCTGCGTGCAAGTAGCAGATGCCAATCACCACGAAATGAGTTCGCATTTAGGTCGAACTCATCTGGTGATGGAACCAATTGCGATCGTCACCGCCCGACAGTTGGCTAAAAATCACCCCCTTAGCCTGCTGCTGAAACCGCACTTTCGGTTTATGTTGACTAACAACGAGCTGGCGCGTTCTTATTTGATCGCTCCGGGCGGGCCAGTCGATGACTTGCTAAGCGGTAGCTTGCCAGAGACAATGGAAATAGCTAGAGAGGCTTGCAGCAACTGGAGTCTGGATCAATTTGCCTTCCCAACCGAACTGAAAAATCGGGGCATGGACGATCCAAATCAACTGCCTCACTATCCTTACCGAGATGATGGATTACTGCTGTGGGATGCGATCGAAACCTTTGTATGTGGCTATCTCAAATTCTTTTACCCGACAAATGAAGCACTCGTCCAAGATGTGGAACTGCAAACTTGGGCCCAAGAATTAGCCTCGAATGAGGGCGGTAAAGTCAAAGGAATGCCCAGCAAAATCGACACAGTTGAACAATTAATTAAAATTGTCACAACCATAATTTTTACCTGCGGCCCGCAGCATTCAGCAGTCAATTTTCCCCAGTATGAATACATGAGTTTTGCTGCCAATATGCCCTTGGCAGCATACCGGGACATTCCCAAAATTAATGCTTCTGGGACTCTCGAAGTGATTACGGAAAAGGACATTTTACGGTTGCTTCCTCCGTACAAGCGAGCGGCTGAACAACTGAAAATTATGTTTATTTTGTCAGCTTATCGATATGACCGTTTAGGTTATTACGATAAATCTTTCCAAGAACTCTACCGGATGAGCTTCGATGAAGTTTTTGAGGGAACGCCGATCCAACTTTTGGCCAGACAGTTCCAGCAAAATTTGAATATGGCAGAACAAAGGATTGATGCCAACAATCAAAAACGAGTAATCCCTTATTTTGCTCTCAAGCCTTCGTTGGTGCTAAATAGTATCAGTATGTAGAATTAAAAATTCAGCACGATATCTCAAAGTAAGGTGTGCAGTGCACACCTTACTCTGTATTAGTCGTTAGCGTCGGTTTCTAGTTGTAGTCTGGGGGGAAATTGTGAGAGTAACCAGTGTATTTAGCTATGGCAAAGGTGTTACAGCAGAATTATCAAGAGGGCAATTTACCGAAGTTTCCCCTAAATAATCAGTTAACGTAACTTCATCTTTGTAATGCCGAGGAGTTTTCATTAACAATTGCCAAGCTTCACCAGCATCCAGTAAATTCATCCGCCCAGGATAGTGAGTTTGGATCAACTCTTGAACCAAAGGGTAATAGTCTGAGTTAAGACTAGGGAAAATATGATGCTCCGTGTGATATGAAAAATTGAAATGCAACAGATCAACTATTTTAGGAACCCGTATTGAAAGACTATTAATCAGCGGGTCATTAACACTTGTCATCCGGCAAACCAGATGATTCGTGTAGATATAAAACATGATTCCTGAATGACCAATGGCTAGCGGGAGAAAATAGCCCAAAGCGAGTTTTAGGGGATGAAAGCCTAAATAGAATAAGATGCTAAAATGCAAGCATAAAATTCCGATAAACTCAAGGGCAATTGTCCACCTATCCCGAACACTGACTGTAAAAGCAGCCGGCACATAATCAACAGACTTATTATTAAACAACAGGATCGAAGAGAGGTTGGAAAAATTATGAAATAACCACGAGCCTGCCATCCCTACTATGAAGAACCAAAATGGATTGAAGTCAAGAGATGGTACAAAGAAATTTTGAATCCATTTTCCCCAAGTATTAGGCTGTTCGTAGAGGTAATTGCGATCGGGATCTCCTAAAGAATTTGTTTTACTGTGATGTACAAGGTTATGAAGAGATTTCCACTGAGTCGGGGGCATAAACAACATTGCGAACCCGAGAAAACTAATGAGATCAGTCAGGCGAGACTTTTTCTGCACACTACCGTGCATGAAATCATGGGAGATAAATGATAAAGCTATTACACTATTACCCATAATCAAAGCTAAAGGTAAATAAAGCCATAAGAGATATACAGGCCAATGATCTAGACGAGCGGCAATTCCCCAACCCAGTAGCAAAATGCCCATATTAATGAACAGTATAACCAACTTACTACCATCGGGTGTAAAGGCTTCTGATGGCAGAAGTGGGCGCAATTTCTTAGCGTATACTGAGTGTGGAATTAGCGTTTCTTCGCCTAAAATCGGCGTTGCCGCCTTGTCTAGAGTATGGAGTAATTTTTCTGATTTCATGTTATCGCTAAGAGTATTTTCATGTGACTTAATAAGTTTCTAAATTTAATTAGATCCCGTACCCGATTTTAGATTGAACCCACACATAAATCCGGCGGCTTATTGTTAGGATGCGGAGATTTTCTCGGTCTCCACTGCGGCTATCCGGGAGCTTGTGATCAAATTGCTTTATATCAAGGCTGCCTGATTGTTCTACCCAGATATTATTGTATCCTATAAAAATATTTTTGGAACAACTATTAAAGGCTTACGCATCGATAATAGTCTCCCAATTTTCAGTTGGGTTTAATCCCAATAACCAATCCTAAATAACCTATAAGATTAAAAAAGTCCGTTTCCCTGAACAATTTCTTTAATTGTCGTCAGCGTATCTAACCCGATCAATCCTCGCCGATAACCTTTTTGGTTGGACATTCCCAAAAATATCGCATCTCCCCGATTTTGATAACGCCAAAACCGAGGTGAGGCATTAATAAAAGTTGAGGCGCTGTTAACATCCAGAGCAAATTGGCGACTTTCTAAGTAAGATTCAGTGGCGATGCAGTCAGCGTGGCCGCTGCTGTAGCGGTTGATCCAGCCGATCGCAATCTCTAAACTATCGACAACTTTAAACGCTATGGTTTTGTTTAAATACGGTTGAGTCCACTCGTATGGTTCCGCCAGCTTCAACTCTGGGAAATCTGCGACAAGATCCGCATCGGCGCTAATTTGAAAGCCTTTTTCTTTTAAACTGTTCCAAAGCCTGACTAAGGAAGAAGGCTTTTGGTTGCGATCGATCAGCACTTTCTCGATCGCATTAACAGGATCTGGCACGCTTTGATGGCTGTCCAAAATCATCCACCTTGCCATCTCCAAACTACCAGTCGGCGACCAATAAAGGTAGCAATTTCCCATTGCCGACCTCAAAACTGGTGCTGTGCACAGCCTTACCACCTGCTGCACCAAACTTGGTCTACCGTAGGGAATAATTAAATTGAGATATTGGTCTTGAGTGACCAATTCTCGGATCGAAGCGCCCCGATCCGGCGGCAGTACCTGCAAACATCCCGATGGCAAACCTACCTCATCGATCGCCGACACCAAAGCTTCCCCAATTACAGCATTAGTTTGCCAGCTTTCGCTGCCGCCTTTTAGAATCAAACTGTTAGCGCTTTTGAGAGACAAACCTGCGGCGATCGCCCCCAACTCGGGAAACGCCTCGTAAATTAGAGCGATCGCCCCCAGTGGCAGGGACTGACAGTACACCTGACAGCGATCGACCTGATAAGAAGCATTGATCACCCTGCCGATCGGATCTGGCATTTCCCCCAACCGTTGCAGAATTTGCACAGTTGTCTTGATCCGTTCCGGCGTCAGCTTCAGCCACTCCACAATCAACTCGGGAATCGCCATGTCCCGACTCGCTTCTAGATCCAGAGTATTTGCTTCTAAAATGTCATTTTGCCGGCGTTTCAGCGAGCCCGCCATCGCCTGCAAACCTGCCGCGCGATCCGCACTCTTTGTCGCAGCCAACTCCAAAGAAGCTTGATAAGCGCGACGCGCGACATTTGCGGCATCTGATGAATGGGTAAAATCCTCTATTATCATCTAGCTAACGCCTGTAAGCGAGCCATACCATCAGCGCCGGCAGCATGGCTAGCAGCACGGCGACCATTGCCCACAGAATAATATTCGGGCCCGGCGAGTGTAGCGCCAAGGGCAACCAAATCACTAGCGGCACCAATATCATACCCAAAGCCAGTGGCAAGTAATGAGCCTTCAAACCCGGATGGGCTCTGTTCCACTGGTTCCCTGTCCACCGCCAAGCCTGCTTGTAAGGATAGTTCGTTGATAGTTGCTCGATGACGTGTCCGCTTTCCTCCAATACAAATATTTGCTGACAGCGGTTGCAGCCAAAGGCTTCTGTCAACGTTATCGGCACGAGACGACCCCGGCGCCGGCAAGGACAGGGGTATTCATCGTTTAAGTCAATTTTTGGAGCTTTTTGAGATGGCACGAGCGATCGGATAAAAAAAGCGTTTTTGCAAAAATAATCGTTAACATATCCACTTAATCAAACTTGTCAATTCCGCCATAGCGAGGCTTTCAACTGCTGTTCCGAGATCTCGCCCGATCGGCAATTTTGACTTGCAAGTTCTGCATTCAATCTTACCACTAACTTAGGTATTTTCAACCATCCTTCATTAGGAGGATACTGAAAACTTTCTTGATCTACTTTCCGGTTTTCGTGATTTTTTTTATCTTCTAAAGCGGGTGACGCGATTCGAACGCGCGACATTCACCTTGGCAAGGTGACGCTCTACCACTGAGCTACACCCGCATTTCCTGCGGTATTAACAATATTGTCTCACTTCTCGAAATTTGTCAAGTCTTTTTAGTAAGTTTTTTTCACAAATCCCGTAAACCCCCCGAAACCCACTCCCCACCTGCAATTTCAGCAGCCCGATCATTAACCAAATCAGTAATTGCCGTGAAAATTGACCGCCATCGGCCCACGGCAAAGCTACAATCAAGCTGGAATTGTGGGAGAACACTGTCATGTCAGATTTAAATCGCGGAATCATGAAGTTCAAGGGAGCTGACAGTCCTATAGCGATCGCCATTTCGGCGATTGTCATTGCCGGCGGAATCGGCTTCTTGATCTGGTGGGCATTGCAATCAGCCTACACCTTCAGCTAAAAGACTACTCAAACGTAAAACTTATAAGGCATTGCTCAGAAGGCAGAATTTAAGAAAAATTCTGTCTTTTGCATTTTTTTGCCCTTAGTCTTGAATTTATTGCCCAGGAATGCCGATCGATTGCTGACGATCGAATGATTGCCATAAATCACCCGATCGGGCGAGTCGCTAGCATGAGCCGAGATGAATCCCCGATCGACTACTTTTGTAGTACACTTGTAAACAAAGCGCGCCGAGAGCGCAATTTTAGATGCAAGTGTTTGCAAGGGTTGTATCTCAACAAGAATTTATGGCAAGCTTTCAGGACATCTTCAAATACTACAGTCGCTACTGGAAAAGCTCAGTTTACAGCATAGGCGCATCCAGCATTTTGGCACTAGCCGATTTGCTTGTACCTTACGCGATCGGTCAAATATTAAACGTATTGTCGGGTCAAGCTACAGATACAGTAACGCAAAAACTCATAACAGCGATCGCCTCTGTTACCCAGAACTCACCCAACAAAATATTATCGCTATCCGTCTTGCTGGGCATAATTTTTGTGGTAACAGTAGCCAAAGCACCGATCGAACCTTGGGTAGGAAATTGGTTTCACTGGGCGATACCATTGAGGGCGAGGCGCGATCGAATGAGAAGTGCGATCGGCAAAATCCTCACCTTACCCCTAGAATTCTACGACGAAAACAACGCCGGACGGATTGCCAGCCGCATTGCCAAAGGCATCGCCAACCATACTTGGACTTACCCAGAAATTGCTGGCGAATTCATCCCCGAAGTCGTCCGCTTAATCGGCATTTTTGCCGTTATCTGCTTAATTGAGTGGCGGATTGGCTTATTAATTTTGGTTTCATTCCTATTTATCCTCAGTTTCACCCTCAAAGGCCTGCAACAGGTGACTACGCGGGAAGAAATTCTCGATGAATACATCGAAGATACCGAAAGCCGCAACTCGGAAATTATCACCAACATCAAAACAGTCAAAGCTTTTGCCACAGAAAGCGATGAACTCAAAAGGCAAACCACCAGACTCGATCGCGAATTAAAAGTCGTGATCCACCGCATTCACAAAGGATACGTCACCCTGGGGACATACCAGCAGACAATCGTCCAGTTGTGTTTGTTTTCAGTTCTTGGTTTTAACCTAGCAGCCACGGTTGCAGGCAAAATTTCCATCGGATATTTTGTTACCGTTTACACGTTGGCAAGCATGGCATATTCGCAACTGCGTCCGATTAGCATTATCGCCGAATCATTGGCGAGGCGTTATTCTTCAATGATCCGGTTCCACGAGTTTATGCAAACGCCAGACGGTGTGGATGCGGTTAATTTAGCAGAAAATGCTCGATCGGCACAGCCACCTTATAAATTTACCGGCAAAGTTGAGTTCAGCGGTTTGACCTTCGGGTACGACAGTCAAAAACCAGTTTTGCAGGATGTGAATTTATTGATTCATCCCCGACAAACTGTAGCATTAGTCGGGCGATCGGGTTCCGGAAAATCGACTTTAGTTAAACTTCTGTTTCGCTACTTTGAACCCAACTCCGGCCGCATTCTGATCGACGGCGAAAACATTTGCAGCTTAGACGTGACTCGCTACCGCCAGCGTTTAGCGATTGTCCACCAAGAAGTAGACGTTTTTAACGGTACTTTGCTGGAAAATTTGACTTACGGAAACCGAAATGCAACTTTCGAGCAAGTTGAGGATGCTTGTCGCATTGCCAAAGTAGACGATTTTGTGCGGCTGTTGCCCCAAGGTTACTATACCGTGGTCGGGGAGAGAGGAATGCGGTTGTCCGGCGGTCAGCGGCAGCGATTGGGGATTGCGAGGGCGCTCTTGGTGGAGCCGGATGTGTTAATTTTTGATGAGGCTACTTCTAGTTTGGACTATGAAAGCGAGCGATCGATCCAGATAGCCATGCGAAATATCCTCGGTACTCGCACCACCATAATTATTGCCCACCGACTGAGTACAATTCGCGAAGCCGATGCGATCGTCGTACTCGACGGCGGTAGAATCGTCGAAGTTGGCAGCCACGAAGAACTTTTGAGTCAACAAGGTATTTACCGTCGCCTCCACTCCCTGCAAGAAACCGGGGAATTAGTGAAGTAGGGATTTGGGCTAAGTCTAGACTTAGGGTGCTCCGGGCGGACACCCAGCCTAGACGTAGCAATGCACACCTGAAACAGTGTTCAATTTTCCCCTTTGCCCCTAACTCACTTATGTGTTCTCCCCTTAATGATTAGAGTTTCAAATATAATGTTGCAAATAAAGATTCTGGTGCTAGGATGTATAACTGTGATGGCAATGGGTCGATGCCCGAGCGGTTAATGGGGGCGGACTGTAAATCCGCTGGCTACGCCTACGCTAGTTCAAATCTAGCTCGGCCCACCTCAATTTAATAAAAAGTTAAAATTTAAGAATTAAAAATTAATTTTTTAATTGGAGGTTCTTAATTTTTTATGCCCGTGTAACTCAGTGGTAGAGTACCTCCTTGGTAAGGAGGAAGTCACGAGTTCAAATCTCGTCACGGGCTTGCTATTCTCTCCTAGATCCATCAAGGGTTTAACGTTCATTGCACAGCAAGAAGGTTAGTTTTCCGCTCAACTTTCGTGCTGATGGTTTTCTAATATGTCCCAAACAACTTCCATATTTGCCAAGTCCGCCCTCGACTTTTTGCGTCTGGCTTTTAACTGATTTAGCAAGTCGGCTGGCTATGGAAATTCTGCGACTCCCCACAAGAAAACTTATTCTTTGTGGAACAGGCATCTTGCCTGTTAAGCGAGAATGGTGAAACATCTCAGTTCCAACTGAGATATTGCACCATTCTCAATTACTTTTTTAGGAACAGGCAAGATGCCTGTTCCACAATAAAATTTATCTGTTGTGGAACGGGCATCTTGCCCGTTCTTGAGAATGATGAAACATCTCAGTTCCAACCGAATTTAGCTATGAGACTGGGGTTTCAACCCCCGGCGGACACGGCCACAAACTCAACACAATATTGTACCCATATCCAAATCCCCGACTTCTTCAAGAAATCGTGAATCTAATCATCCTCATCCAATCCCAGTGGCACAAAATATTGACTGTAAACCACACTATCCGGCTCCCAAAGAGGCCGCCAATAAACATTTTGCATCACCGCTTTCTCCCCATCACCCTCAGCAGGCCACTGAAAACTGACGATCGCAATATTGCTATATCCCACAATCTCATCACCCTCTTGCAGCCAGCGATTGCGCCACAACAGCGATATAAAATTCCACAACCTACGCAGAAATGACAATTGTTTATTTTTATGCGATCTATCTGACGCAGTTCCCTTTTCTAGCAGCAAAAATACCCGAGCTCTTTGCCGTTTAATCCAGTCAATCCGATAGCCCCAATCAGGCAGAGATTGTCTATTTCTGAGACCAGCAGCCATAGCCTTCTTTCTGCCACCCCTCGAAATCTTCATTAATTCCAGCGGCTCATTCCATCCCAAACATTCGTGCGATCGCTCAGGAAACAGCGACTTAATCTTAGTATGAATTAAATGCGTTTTCCACTCCTCATTGATCAAAGCACTAGCAGTCAACTGCGCCAACACAGAATATTGACAATTTGACCGATAATTATCCCTCGTCAAAGGCTCAATATTCGGCCGAGAATCGCCAAAATGACAATCAGACCAATAACTCAGCCGCACAGCAGCAGCATAGTGAATATCCCCGCTCAACACAATCACCCGATCGCGCTGCTTAAAAAACTCCGACAACAGCTTTACAAAAGCTAACTCATGAAAATTCCAAGCATCCCCCGCATCACTATTAAAAACCTTCCCCTGTTCCACATCCCACTTTTGCACCGCATCAATAATCCACAAACCCACCAAATTGGTCGGCACGATTACCAGCGTCGCCTCAATCTCAAAATCCCCTGTTTTATTCAGCAAATCAGTCTCCCTCAAAGGTTTCTGAATTTGCTCCTCAAAACCTTTGTGAGTCAAAAGCATGGGTGGATCGATCGCGCTTTTCACCGGATACCCCCGCCAGTTGCGCGTATCCAGCACAATCACCTCGTGCTTAAAACTTCTCACAGTAAAATGCCAATTCAAAACCTCATTTACACCATCGTCATCTCTATCCAAAATAAAAACATCTTCATCTAATTTCAACTTAGGCAAATGAGTTTTCGGATCGAGTCCTGGAATTCCCAAATACAAAGCCGCCTCCTCCCAAGCAGAAACATCCGTACCAGCAGAAGCCGACCATTTTTCAGCAGCCTTGAATAATTTATTTCCCGGTTCTTCGCGATCGAACTGTGCAGGCGTATTGCCCCAAGCCTGAAACACAGCGTAAGCCAGCAAAGCATTCTGCACCACCCGCCGGCCCAGCGGCTTTCCCAGCACCCGGTAACACCACTCTCGATTCAAATAAAAATCGTCGCTAACATCATGGTCGTCGCAAATCATATAAGTAGGAATATTCGCTAGCGCCCTCCTCACTCTCCACAAATTGCGAGCAAAACCGTTAAGTTCAACAACTTCTCTATCCCAGACTTTTGCCTGCTTAGAAACTTGACAAATATCCTTACCCTTCGGAAAACTCGTACACCAGAGTACCGGCGACCAAACTAACAAATACATCGCATAATATTCGCCCAAGCTAAACAAGTGACTTTTAGCATTGTTGGGTTTATTCACCAACATCGCCGTAAACCCGCCAAAATCTCTGGCAACATCGCTGCGAGTCCCCGGCTGTAACTCAATTGGTTTTTTGGACTGATACTCAGCATCAGACGGTTTCTGAATTGGCGACTCTCTAAAAATTTCCCTCTCTTGGCCAACTGCATTTTCGTTTTCCGAATTTTTAGGTATACTGATACACAAATTCTTTTTTATTTGGGCATCATCCATCAGGGGTAGACTTTCTTCCCAGCCCAACAGTGTATCGCCAGCGTCAGTCAAGGCCCACAGCATGGCATCGGCAACGTCGTCGCCGTAAATTTGGTCGCCCGTTAAAAACAGTTGGTGGGGCCTGCTATTTGCTGTTCCTGCAAACTGTTCGATCGAATTATCCAAGATTGGCAGCGCATCTCTGCCGTCTCCGTGGGGCTTGCGACAAGAACCGTGAACGATACGCAAATAGTTTAAATCCTGCGGCGGCAGGGCAAAAGTGGGCAACTGGTGGGCGAAATAACTGATCGTCTCCAATCCCAAAGCCGATAAATCAGGGGACGGCGGCCACAGACAAGAAATGAGATTTTCTTTCTCATTTTCTGGGACTGCCACCCCCGATGGCGACTCGCGACTCCCAGTAAACTCGATGTCATAAGCATAAATTTGTCCGGATGTCAAGACATTGCTGTTAATTGGTTTAGCAGTCACCGCGACTACGTGCAGGTATTTGCCGAGCTGCACGGTAGAGTTGGCACCTTGCAGCAAGGGCAGCTCGACAATTTCGCCGGTTCCGCCCTCTGTCGAATAAACCTTGAGTTCGACTTGGCGGGGTGCTTTCAGAGCCAGCCAAACTGTCACGGCCCGACTTTCAGTCCGACGCAAAATCGGGCCCGCAAGGATAAGTGGCAAGTGATGAATTCGATGACTTAAGGGAGTCCACGACATAGGATTTAAAAAATAAAAATTAAATAAGAGTGTTCTAGCAATCAGATTTTAGGCGATCGAGCATCTGTCACCCGCTTAATTAATGCTAAGTCTGCCAACCCCAGTCTGCAAAATTGTAACAATTCATTAACTAAAATTAATAATCATGCTACAAGAAGAACAATTACAGCATTTCCTAGATTCAGCCCCGCAGTTGTCGGTAATTAAATCATCAGAACCCGCTGGACGACCTAACAGCCGGCCGCTCTACTCGTCACCTCTAGATCGGGCGATCGACCGCCACCCCCTCACCGTGGCTCCAGAAACCCCGATCGCCCAAGTGTTGGCTCTCATGAACCCCATGCGCGTCTCCTGTCAGCTTTGTGGCGAAAAACAAAACGCTGTTGCTAGTGCAGCCAAGCGCAGTTGCGTCTTAGTCGTCGAAGATAATCGGCCGATCGGCATTTTTACAGAACGGGATATCGTCAAGCTAACTACCGTCGCTGCTTGTACAGTCGGACTGACAATTGCTGACGTAATGACTCGATCGCCCATTACCCTCAAACAATCCGAGTCTCAAGATATTTTCACAGCTATGTTCATGTTGCGCCAGCACTCCATCCGGCATTTGCCCGTAGTGGACGAGGACTCGCGACTTCTGGGCATCATCACCCGCGAAGCCATTCACGAAGCCCTGCAACCGATTAACTTGCTAACCAATTTGCGCTGTGCAGCAGATGTCATGACGCACCAAGTGATTTCTGCCACAACAACTGCCTCAGCCCTCGATTTAGCCCAGCTCATGGTCAAGCATCGAGTTAGTTCCGTCGTCATTGTCAAAGAGCAAACTCAGCATCCCGATCGGGCGATCGCACCAACACAAAATTACCAAATTCCGATCGGCATTGTCACCGAGCGCGACATCGTGCAGTTTCACGCCCTCGAACTCAACCTCTCGGAAATCCCGGCTGCAAGGGCCATGAGTGCGCCTTTATTTTGCATATCTCCGGCCGATTCCCTCTGGAGTGTCCACCAGTCCATGCAGCGCCACTGCGTCCGCCGTTTGGTAGTAGTTGGCAGCCAGGGAGAGCTTTTGGGCGTTGTGTCTCAGACAAATTTGCCACAAGTTTTTAACCAATCTGAAATGTATGGGACGATCGAGTTGCTACAACAAGCAGTGGACGATCGAGCCACCCAATTGCAGAAAGCCAACGAACTTTTGCAGCAAGAAATTTTAGAGCGGCAGCGGGCCCAAGAAGCCCTGCGCCAAGCTCACGACGACTTAAAAAAACAAGTTGAAGAACGCACCGCTCAACTTTTAGAATCAAATGAATTGTTGAGACGGGATATTATCAAGCGCCAGCGAGTCGAAGAAGTGCTGCGGCGAAAGCAGACTTGCTTGAAAAATCAAGCGCAGCAATTAGAGCAAACTGTGCGAAAGTTGCAGCAAACTCAAAGTCAATTGGTGCAAACCGAAAAAATGTCTTCTTTGGGACAAATGATTGCCGGTATCGCTCACGAAATTAACAATCCTGTTAATTTTATCTACGGCAACCTTTCCCATGCCAGCCACTACATCAAAGAATTGCTCCAACTTTTGCAACTTTACCAGCAGCACTATCCCGAACCAGCCTCGGAAATTCGGGAAGCAGCCGCAGAGATGGAAGTCGATTTTTTGGTAGAAGACTTATCTAAGCTAGTGTCTTCTATGCAAGTAGGAACCGAGCGCATCCGCCAAATAGTTGTGTCGATGCGTAATTTTTCGCGATCGGATCAATCTAACATCAAGCTCGTTGACATTCACGACGGACTCGAAACCACTTTGTTGATTTTGCAGCACCGGCTCAAAGCCCACGGCGCACATCCAACTATCGAGATTATTAAAGAATACGGCAATTTGCCCCACATCGAGTGCTGTGCCGGTCAGATAAATCAGGTGTTCATGAATATTATCGGCAATGCTATTGATGCTTTGGATGAAGAAATCCAGAAAGGGGAATGGGCGACGAGAAATGCGAAAAATTCACCTCCGTCAAATCCTAATTCTCCATTGACTGTTCCCACAATTACAATTCGTACTGAAGTTGTTGGCGGCGATTTTGTGGCGATCCGCATTTCCGACAACGGGCGGGGCATACCGGAGGAGATTCGCCGCCAATTATTTGACCCGTTTTTTACTACCAAACCAGTCGGCAAGGGCACTGGGTTGGGACTGTCGATTTCTTACCATTTAGTCGTCGAACAGCACGGGGGGCGGCTCGACTGCGTTTCGGAAGCTGGACGGGGCACTGAATTTGCGATCGAGATTCCGATCGTCAGTTGTCATTAGTCAGCAGCCATAGGATTTTCGATTTTCGATTTTCGATTTTCGATTGAAGAATTGGAAATGACTGATGAAGCTCGTGGTTTGGATCGCGGGTCTACAGTTGCATTCTTTTTTTCAACTGGTATCCGTAGTCATGGGGAAGACTTGATTTTCTCCCAATCCCCCACTCTCCCAATCCACTCCCCCACTCTCCGACTCACTCCCCCACTCTCCGACTCCCCACCATTGCCTAAAAATTCACAATTTTTTACAAAACACCAGAAACCCCAGCAAAGTCAATCTTTCCCTATCTCAAATCTCAAATCTCAAATCTCAAATCCCATAACTTTGCCCTCCCCTGACCCAACTGATCCGAACTCACTTCGAGTTTGCCTCATCCACTAGCGCCTTTAGGACCGTTCCACTTACCCGCACAAGCCATCAACTGCCTGCATCCTAGCCCCAAAGCCAAAAGCCCAGATTGTTTGAGAAGTTAATTTTTGTTTTATTTTTGTACCTCTTTATATTAAGAAAGTATTCTAAAATTTATTTAAAATCTAAAAATAATCTAAAAATAGATTTTTATATCAAAAAACCAGCTAAGATTCCCAAAGATGCAAAATAAACAAATTTACTAGCATTTTCATTTAGACGCCCCCTTTCTTTTCATCGCAAGTTAGCTAATAATGCTTTCAACGAGGTCAGTAACTCAGGGCTAAAGCCACTGAGCTTGTAAGAGCGATCGAGCAAGCTGTACTGACCAGCCTAAGCCTTAACTGGCTACGTTATTTAGGTCACGACACCCTGGGATGCGAAGCTAGTCCCTTGCTCTGTCGCTAGTAGTTAAACAGCCTTAAAGTCACTGAGGCAGTGCTGCCAGCCTAACAAGCCTCTATAACATTGGCGAAGCTAACATTACCCCGCAAGGGAGATCGAGGCAACCATACCTCACCAGAGGGGCAACCATACCCCTCTACCCCGCAAGGGGATTCAAAGCGATTGAAATCGCCGGGTCGTTTTCCTCTCAGGACTAAAGTCTCTGAGCTTCCCACTTACCGAGCTTTTTTGTGACTAAGGGCCGAGTCCAAAATTGGCGTAACCCAAAAACGGATACAAGCCCCAAACAAAAGTCGTCGAGATCGAAAATTTTAGTTAGAGAGAAGCCCCAGATTCATCTGTGGAGTCCATTCTTTCATCTCAAATCTGAAATCTCAAATCGACTGACAGTAAGGGAATTGCAATTGGGCTATTGCAATTGGGCTATTGCAATTGGGCGATCGAAAAAAAGCATGAAAACCCAGCCCTCATCGTTTTGATAGAAACCTATAGGAGAACCAAGAGTGAAACTAGCAGTTTACGGAAAAGGTGGAATTGGTAAATCAACAACAAGCTGCAACATCTCCGTTGCCCTAGCCAAACGCGGCAAGAAAGTTTTGCAAATCGGTTGCGATCCAAAGCACGACAGCACATTTACCCTCACTGGCTTCTTAATCCCCACAATTATTGACACCCTTCAGCAAAAGGACTATCACTACGAAGACGTTTGGCCCGAAGATGTCATCTACAAAGGCTACGGCGGCGTTGACTGCGTAGAAGCAGGCGGCCCTCCCGCAGGAGCTGGCTGCGGCGGCTATGTAGTCGGTGAAACCGTCAAACTGCTCAAAGAACTCAATGCCTTCGACGAATACGACATCATCCTGTTCGACGTACTCGGTGACGTAGTGTGCGGCGGTTTTGCAGCCCCATTGAACTACGCCGATTACTGCATGATTGTTACCGACAACGGGTTCGACGCTTTATTTGCAGCCAACCGCATCGCCGCCTCAGTCCGCGAAAAAGCCCGCACTCACCCGTTGCGGCTCGCTGGTTTAATTGGCAACCGCACCTCAAAACGCGACTTGATCGACAAGTACATTGACTCTGTACCCATGCCGGTGCTGGAAGTGCTGCCCCTGATTGAAGACATCCGCGTTTCTCGCGTCAAAGGCAAAACATTGTTTGAGATGGCCGAAAGCGATCCTTCCCTCAACTATGTCTGCGATTACTACCTCAACATCGCTGACCAGATTTTGGCAATGCCCGAAGGAGTAGTGCCCAACGACACGCCCGATCGCGAATTATTCGCCTTACTTTCAGATTTTTATCTAAATCCAGTGCAACCGGTGGTCAAGAAGGAGGAAGATGAGCTAGACCTGATGATGGTTTAATAGGTCTAGCGATCAGGATGAGGATAAAGAGGTTATGGCTTTTTTTGATACTTTTTCAGTTGCTCTCAAACAGAAGTGGTTGGACTACTACCAGGTAAATCGGGCTTGGCTGCTCCTGCACATGACGGCTGACAACACGGTCGCCACACCCGACGGCGGGAAAAGGCCTGTTTCTTACCTCATCCTGGGAATTGCGGCTGCCCTGGAGCCGGAACTCCAGCAATTAATGCTGCCCTTCTCAAAACTCAAGCCGGATGCAGACAGCCTGATCGAAGTGTTGGGGCTAAATTTTGACCCGGACATCGCGCTGGGTATGCCCTTAAATATCGTGCCGCAGACGATCGGCACATCTCCAACACCCGCAGCAGCTCAAACTGCAACTACTGCACCCGCAGCGGTTCAAACTGCCACTGCTGCACCCGCAGCAGCTCAAACTGCCACTACTGCACCCGCAGCAGCTCAAACTGCAACTGCTGTACCCGCAGCAGCTCAAACTGCAACTGCTGCACCCGCTGATGCCAAATCTAATAAATTGGGCGGTGCGGCCTTAGCAGCCGCCGGAGTAGTCGCCGGAGTCGCCGGAGCAGCAGGTCTGGCAGCTGCAGCGTCAGCACTGAGCTCAGAGGAGGAATCCTTCGATGAGTTTGAGGAAGAAGCGGTCTCCGACTTCGACATGGGCGATGACGAGGAAGAAGCGGTCTCCGACTTCGACATGGACGATGACGAGGAAGAAGCGGTCTCCGACTTCGACATGGACGATGACGAGGAAGAAGCGGTCTCCGACTTCGACATGGACGATGACGAGGAAGAAGCGGTCTCCGACTTCGACATGGGCGATGACGAGGAAGAAGCCTCGGCTTTGGACGGTCTCGGTCTCGAAGACGATGAGGAAGACGCCGTATCTGACTTCGATATGGGCGACGATGAGGAAGACGCCGTATCTGACTTTGATATGGGTGACGATGAGGAAGAAGAAGCCTTGGCTTTGGGCGGTCTCGACCTCGGCGATGACGACGAGGAAGATGAAGCCTCGGCTTTGGGCGGTCTCGACCTCGGCGATGATGACGAGGAAGATGAAGCCTCGGCTTTGGGCGGCCTCGACCTCGGCGATGACGAGGAAGATGAAGCCTCACAATTTGGGACTTTGACCTCTGGAGATCTCGAATCGGGGATTTCCGATCCGTTTGGGGAAGAAGATGCAGAGTTTGTCGCCGAAGAAATACCCGATCCTTTTGGGACAGCTACCTCAGATGACCTAGATATGGATCTGGGCGACTTGGACGATGACGGTATTGACGATTTCTCTGTATCGGATGACGATGACCTCGATGATCTCGGACTCGACGATCTGGGGGAAGCAACTACCGGAGATCCCGATGAAGATGATTTAGATGCTCTAGATCTCGGTGATTTGGATTCCGACGATGAAGATGAAGAAATTTCCGGCTTTTTATCTGATTTTAAGTGAGGTTGTTGCGATCGCCCGCATCTCTTCTAGTCTTGAAGTTGCCCGCTCTATTTGTGAGTTGTGAGTTGCGAGTTGTTAATTTTTAATTAGCTCAAACTCACAACTACCAAAAGGCTTTTTGCCGGAGCGAGTTGAAGAAAACTAAATCCCTGCTGTGAGGGATTATAAGCCCTCGCGCAGAATTTTTTAGCTCAATTTTTGGATGCTGCGGCTGCGGAAATATTGAGTTGCCTGCATCTATTTTTCAGAGGAATTAGCCCAAAATCAGGTATTTCTATTTATTGTTCGCTGCGAAAGGGCGATCGCACTTTCACAGGTGTTTTCTCGCCGCTGCGCCTGTTCGCGTTCGAGAGGAAAAAAACCTATTTCTCTCGTCCGCGAGAGCAACGAGGCGATCGCAAAAAACAGGTATTTCCTCGCTTAGCGAGCCTGTCCTGTTTCAGACTAAAAACAATTTAAAGGGAGAAGATTTGAGATATGACTGCTATTACTACTAATGAACCGGAAGCTTTAAACTTTGAATGCGAAACAGGCAATTATCACACATTTTGTCCGATTAGCTGCGTAGCTTGGCTTTATCAAAAAATTGAAGATAGTTTTTTCTTAGTCATAGGTACTAAGACTTGCGGCTATTTCTTGCAAAACGCAATGGGCGTGATGATTTTTGCTGAGCCTCGCTATGCGATGGCTGAGTTGGAAGAAGGCGATATTTCCGCTCAGTTAAACGATTATGATGAGTTGAAGCGGCTGTGCTTGCAAATTAAGCGCGATCGTAACCCCAGTGTAATTGTCTGGATCGGCACTTGCACCACCGAAATCATCAAAATGGATTTGGAAGGGTTAGCGCCGAAACTCGAAGCAGAAATTGGCATTCCCATCGTCACAGCGCGCGCTAACGGCTTGGATTACGCTTTTACTCAAGGGGAAGATACCGTTTTAGCGGCGATGGCTGCTAAATGCCCTGAGAAAGCGCCCGTGATGGAATCTCAGAAACAAGAACGCAATGCTATCTCTCAACTGCTGAATTTCGGTAAGAAAAAAGAGGAAGTTGCAGCAGATGAATCGGAATATGTCAAGCACACGCCGCTGGTACTTTTTGGTTCTTTGCCCGACCCGGTTGTTACTCAGCTAACTCTAGAATTGAAGAAGCAAGGAATCAAAGTTTCTGGTTGGCTTCCTTCCAAGCGCTACACTGAATTGCCAGTCTTGGAAGAAGGTTATTATGTATCTGGCATGAATCCGTTCTTGTCGCGCACTGCTTCTACGTTGATGCGCCGCCGCAAGTGTAAGCTAATTGGTGCGCCATTCCCGATCGGCCCTGACGGAACTCGCGCTTGGATTGAAAAGATTTGCTCAGTGTTGGGAATTGAACCAAAAGGTTTGGACGAACGGGAAGCGCAAATCTGGGCAGGTTTGGAAGATTACCTGCAAATAATTCGCGGCAAATCTGTCTTCTTTATGGGAGACAATTTGCTGGAGATTTCTTTAGCACGTTTCTTGATTCGCTGCGGCATGACTTGCCCGGAAATCGGCATTCCTTACATGGACAAGCGCTATCAGGCGGCTGAATTGGCTTTGTTAGAAAAGACTTGTCACGAGATGGGAGTTCCTACTCCTCGGATTGTGGAAAAACCAGATAATTACAATCAGTTGCAGCGGATTTACGAGCAGAATATTGACTTGGTGATTACTGGTATGGCTCACGCTAATCCTTTGGAAGCGCGGGGAATTAATACTAAGTGGTCTGTTGAGTTTACTTTTGCTCAGATTCACGGCTTTGGTAATGCGCGGGATATTTTGGAGTTGGTGACTCGTCCGCTGCGCCGGAATAATTCGCTGAAGGATTTGGGTTGGGGTAATTTGGTGAAGAATGAAGCTAAGGTTTAATTTTTGAATTTCACCTGACTACTAGCAAGGGTGGGCAATGCCCACCCTTGTTTATTAGAATAGTACAAGCATCTGTAAAACTTCATGGGCAAGTTAGGAAAACTGGTAGAACAATTTTTAGCAAATCCACCAGAAGTGCGCTTTGACGATGTGTGCTATATTCTAACAGCTTTTGGATTTGAAGAAAAGCGATCGAAAGGAAGTCACCATACTTTCCGAAATGCTGATGGATTAAAAATTACAGTTTCTAAAAAAGGTGGGAAGAAGGTAAAAGGAGTATACGTCAAGCAAATTGTTGTGCTATTAAAACTGGAGGAATGGAGCAATGAATCAGAAGATGAAAGTCAAGCTTAAATCTCTAGACTATTACTTGAGTCTTAAATATCCTATCAGTTTTTATCCAGAATCCGAAGGTTATACAGTTATAATCAAAGACCTTCCTGGCTGTATGTCTCAGGGTGAAACTTTATCGGAAGCGATGGAGAATATTCAGGAAGCTAGGGAATTATGGATAGAAACAGCTTATGAGTGTGAAGATGAGATTCCTTTACCTACAACGGAAATTGAGTATAGCGGAAATTTATCGTTGCAAATTCCTAAATCTCTACATTTGAGTTTAGCAGAAAAAGCGGAAAGGGAAGGAGTTAGTCTTGACCAGTACATTCTGGTTGTGTTAAGTAAAGCAGGTTAAAAGATAATCAGATAAGGACGATCGAGTTTGAGCGAGGCTTAAAGAGCGAGCAATCTTTTTTAGGAACCGCAGATTAACGCAGATTGACGCTGATTAACGCGGATGAAGAGTGCGATCGTACTTTTCACTCAATTTACAATTACGCCAAATTTTAATAACATTCTAGGCAAATAATCATCCAAATTCTTGATGTGTTCATCTGTTAACTCAATCAGGTTTAGTTCGTACTTCTGATATAGTTCTTGCTTCACTTCCTTACGCGCAACATACTCCGGGTTGTTCTCATATCCCCAGTATTCAATATACACTTTTCCCCCAGGAATATAAAAGTCACAGTAAGCTTCTTCCTCTATGGGTAGTCGGCGTTCATAGGCGTGAACTAGCTCCGCCATATAGAGCCAATTATCAATCAAAACTTCAGCTTTAGAGCGCACAAAATGACCGTCGGTTGTTCGATGCTGTGCACTCGCCCGAAACTTCTCGCGGAACCCTAGCTTTGTGTTTACTTCTGTTTTGCTCTGTTCTGAATTGTCACCTTTAAGACTCTCAATAGTTGCTAGAAAAACTTGATTTGTCAGTATAGATTCTGGCCACAACACATAAGGAGTGTTGTCTTGAGGGTAGGTTTTTTGCACCGCCCCAAAACCAATCCCCCGCTTAGTGGCTACCCAGCCGTTGCGCTCTTTGTTTACCAATCCTAACTCTGCTAAAATCGGATTGACTTTGTGCTTTGATATTTCTAGTTTCTCGCTGATGCTGGTAGCGGACAGAAGTGAGGGGGAAGAGGATTGTTGGGGTTTAGGTTTGGGCGCTGACACGGGTTGAGCGTTGTTAGCTTTCCAATGTTCGTAGCATAATTTGTGACCGGGTTTTGAAACTGCTTGATTGCATCCGGGCGCCGTGCAGGTTTCTGCTGAAATGGCAGATAAAGCTTGATTTATGGCTGCTAGCTTGCGGAGCAAAGGATCTAAGGTCATATTAACAGCTTGAGATATATTCAAAAATAGTACCACTTTACTTTCTATGCAGTCAATAATTAAAAACTGGCGATTCCCTTTGGGGTAGCTTCGCGCGGACTTTTACCCAACTTTTCCAGAATCCCAGCTCACAGGCCCGTAACACAATTCACGAAACGCCGCCTATAATCGAAACTAGCCCAACTCTCATCAGTTGAGAAACCGCCATGAGTCAAGACAAGGAAGAAATTAGCTATTCAGAGAAAACAGAACGTCTCAGAGTTATCGGTCAGTTTATCAAAACTGTGACACCGATGATTTGGACGATCGTAATTCTCGTAGTCATCATTCCCCTATTCGGTAACTTTCTAATTTCCCAGTCACTAACAAATACGGGAACCACAGCAGTTGTAGTCTCGCCACCGCACGATTTTAGCAAAGTCAACCAAGACATTAAAAACGCCATCCAAAAATCCCATACAACAGCCGAAACTTTCGCCTCAAAAGAGTTGGATAAATGGGAAAGCGAAGTAATTGGACGAGTAGACAATAGTTTCCTCGATTGGTACTTTGATTACTTCACTCAAAAAAAGATGGAGTTTACCGTACCTTTTAACTTCGTGAAATCTGCCGTACTCAACAGATTTGATATGACAGCAGCTTCTCAAGCTGTTTCCGAAAAATTAACCGAAGACTTTCAAAGAGAATTTGCTAACCGCGTGCTGGTACCCAAAAACGCTCAACTGCGATTTCAATTAATCACTCAAGATACTGCTAATTTGTACATATCAGAAGTTAGCAAGAATGTGAAAGTAGTTCAAAACAATTATAATATACCGCAAGTACAGTGGGACAAATATCTGAACGATATTGCTACCACAATTAGCGACAAAGGAAACGTCTCGAATTTATCATTAAAAGTATTAGTTGGCGGTAGCGGTTACTTGGTTGCTAAACCCTTAATTTTGGGAGTAGCAGCTAAAGTTGGTAGTAAAGTTACCGCAAAACTTGCCAGCAAAGCCGCCGCCAAGGTAGCCACAAAAACAGGCGGTACAGTTGCTAGTCAGTTGGGAGTAAGTTTAATCGACCCGATTGTCGGCATCGGAATTATCATCTGGGATTTGTGGGATTATAATCACACAGTCAAAGTAGAAAGACCGATTTTGCGGGCACACATTGTAGAATATTTTAAAGATGTCAAAAAGTCTCTGCTCACAAATCCTGAAAGTGGAATTATGGCAGCAATTTATCAGTTAGAAAGCGGTCTTCTCAAGTCGCTTTAATCATTTAGCGTTGCTTAATAACAGGTATGAATTGAATAGTTCGGAATTGCGATAAGGCAAGTCGGGTGAGTTTTGTAACTTCAGAAAAAAGTTGGTTCATACCGTTAATTAGCAACCTAAAAAAAATAAGATAGAGGAACAACGAGAAGAGTTGCAAGATTTTATGGAATATAAAAATATCATAAAATGGAAGAAAGCGCAAGCTGTTTAACTCAGGTTAAAAGGATTTGGTTATCTAGAAAAATAAAAAAAATAGACGTTTTAACAACAAGTTTTATTACCAAAACTCACAGAAAAGACTTAGCCGGTAATCGCGAAATTAAATTTAAAACATCCAGGCTAAAAAGCTCTCCGCAACGCCTCGACTTCCTATCTCAACCCGCAGCCAAAATAGATCATAACTAGAAAGATATTTGAGGTAGAATTATGAGGTAATATTTAAATCCGGGTCAAGTTCCTATCGAATATTGAAAGCGGTTAATTAATCTGGCAGAAAGCCAAGGTATAAAAATCGAGAAAACAGCGAGAAGTTATTCACAAAAGACTCTATATTGGTCGGAAAGGATTATCAAAGCATAAGCCAGAAATAGCAGTAGGATAACTGGTACTGTATCCCTTAGATGAGTGTCAGTCCGTCGCTCAAATAATCCAAAGGAAATGATCGAGTCGGCAGTTGCGATCGCCCCCTGAGACTAAAATCAAGTAAAATTGCCAGTATTAGTCGATCGACCCCCGTTGCTAGACTATATTTGGATTCAAGGTTTGCTATACTCCAGAAATAGACACATATTAACCTTTGGAAAATCAATAGGCCGGAGCTATGACATCCTATGCAACCTCTACAGCAAGAGCCGAGATGAGTGAGATCCGGCGCTTGAAAAACATACTGCCCCCAGAACTCCAAAGTTGGGTAACAGTAGAAAAAACAATAGAAGTTAATCCTACCCTGATCCGCAGCGAAGAAATAGGCAAAGACCAGGTAGAAATCCAAATAGACCTGATCCGCTGGGAACAGCTAGCAATGGATCAGCGTAACCTCCTATTTTGGCACGAAGTCGCCAGAATCCAAAACGACACCATCCCCAGAGACGGTTGGGAAATGGCAGCCCTCGCCATTGGTTTAGGCGGCGCTGTCGGCGAACTTTGGGTGCAAGACGGCTTGCTGCTGTTACTAGCCCTATCCCTGTGCGGCGTCTCCGGCTGGAGACTTTACCAAAAAAACAACGGAGAGAAAAGTTTAAAAGAAGCAGTAGACGCCGACGAAAAAGCCCTCGCCCTGGCAACCCGCTTCGGCTACACTCTCCCAAACGCCTACAAAAGCCTCGGCAGCGCCTTAAAAACCTTAATCGAGCAAACTTCCAAAAAACAGCAGCGGGCTAAATACGAAGCTCGTCTCCAGGCCCTCAAACGCAACGCAGCCAAAGCCAAAGCCAAAGTCAAACCCATCACCCGCGAAACATCCCAGTCAGAAAACGTCTACAATTCTTAACCTCATCCCCCGACGCTGGTTACGGGGGTTTTCCAGTTAACGGTTAACTGTTGACTTCTGTGTTAGCGGTTAACTGTTAACTTAGGTGGCTATCCCCTGCAAGACAGGCACTCCAATTATTAACGACAAGATTAATCGGCCTGAATCCACAAAAATCTTGATTCCGATGTCAAAGTTTGGCCGCGACTGCGTTCAAAAATCTTTGGGCAAAAACTGGCAAAAATAGACTTAAGTCTATTTTTGCCTTTGATATCATTCTCGGCGGGCGAGTTGGCAGGCGTTTTTGTAAAGTTTGTATAAAGCTAGCCTTTTGTTAACCATAATATTTGGTAAAGGAGGAGCTGCTAGGACAGAATAGGCTAAAGACATCAGCTTGAAATTTGAAACCAGGACTTCATGGTCAGTCAAACCCCAGAGGCAGATTTTCGGGTAACGTACTCGGACGAGATTCCCTCAGTTCACATACCCGTGCGCTTGAGCGTACTTGAAGCCGTAAACTTCAAGACAACCTGCCAGCAACTTTTTTCGGGCAGCACCGTTCCCAGCAAGATTGTCCTAGACTTCAGTCAGACGACATTCATCGACAGTAGCGGGATAGGTGCTTTAGTCAGCAATCTGAAATTTGCCAAACAGCGCGGCAGCGACTTGGTGCTCCGAAGCCTCAAGCCACAGGTGATGGCAGTATTTGCTCTCACCAGCCTAGATCAAGTGCTGACGATCGAGCAGCCCTCTGCAACCTCAACTCCGATAGAGACCAACCCCTCGGACAATCACCTACCGATGACCCACCCCTCAGTGCAGTCGTGGGTGAAGCGACTGATAGACATTGTTGGGGCAATAGTCGGTTTGATGATTACAGGAATTTTGTTCGTACCCATAGCAGCAGCCATCACTATCAACGATCCAGGCCCGATATTTTTCGGTCAAACCCGCTGTGGCTGGATGGGCAGACAATTTCGGATTTGGAAATTTCGATCGATGTGTACCAACGCCGAAGCCATGAAAGACCAAATCAAAAACCAAGCTTCTGGCGCATTTTTCAAAAATGACAACGACCCGCGGATTACCAAAGTCGGGCGCATCTTACGCAAAACCAGTCTCGACGAACTGCCGCAGTTTTGGAACGTGCTCAAAGGCGAAATGAGTCTAGTCGGCACCAGACCGCCAACGCCAGACGAAGTTGAGCGCTACGAAGTCCCTCAGTGGCAGCGTTTGGATGTCAAACCCGGGATGACAGGAGAATGGCAAGTCAACGGTCGCTCTCAAGTCCGCGATTTTGAAGATGTCATCCGTTTAGATTTAAAATACCAACAAAACTGGAGCCTGATGTATGACTTGAAACTAATTGTTAAAACTGTAACAGTCCTGTTTAACAAAAATAGCGGCGCTGTGTAGGAGCCCTCAACAACCCAGACTTGAACTTTCAGGTGCTGTTGTCGACGGGCGACGGGAACTCGAACTCGATACTTAGTCAAGCAGACGATCGCTAGCGATACCTACGTTAGCATTAAGTGTTAAAATTCACACGCCCAGAAAATGCACAGCTAGTTGCCAGCTCTGGAATCAGAGCATTAATAATTAGCAATTAGCCAGTTCGAGGTCATAATCGAATGAGCCCAGCATGATTTTCGAGGACGAGAAGAACTCACCTGTGTTTAGAAAAGTAGCGACTCCTAACACGGTCGAAGCTTAAATCACTGCCTCCCAAGCTGACTCGGAAATTTTCCCTATTTAAACGCCCTACCGAGGCGGGTTACAGTATCAGAAGTCTCTCATTTGCTGTGCGAGTAAATGGTGCGAAAGGAATGCTCACCTTGAGGCAAAACGGGCTTCTTCAACTCAAGCTTGACTTAACTAATATGTTGCCAAGACCTTGCCCTCCTTTTTATCTCCCTCCGGCGCTGAGTACAGCGGTGGTGGGGGCCGACCAGGGGGAAGAAAGATGAAAGACAAGCAACCAAAGGCCGAGTGGCACCTGCAGGTTGAAACAGACCTGAATGCTTTAACATCCGTTTTGGAATGGTTGGAGAATATCGTTTTGCCCATGATACCAGCGGATTTCTGGTGGCAGTGCCGACTGATAATTAACGAAGGCTTTACAAACGCTGTCCGCCACGCTCACCAGAACTTGCCCCCCACGACGCCCATAGACATTGAGGTAAAAGTGTTTGCCGATTACTTAGAAATTAGGATTTGGGACAGGGGTCAACCCTTCAACTTAGAAGCAAAGCTGCACTCGATCATGCAAGAGCAGCGCGATCCTTTGGACAGAGAAGGAGAAAGGGGACTGGTGTTCATGTACAAGCTCACAGACGAGCTTCGGTATATCCGTACCGACGATCGCCGCAACTGCCTGGTAATGCGAAAAAACATTAGCTGAGGGCGCGATACCCGCCCGGTAAGGGCGGCTTCTTTCCCAAGGAGTGGAAGACTCGCCCCCTATTGTCCTACCCGGAACCCAACCACATCCTCTGCAATTCTGCGGGTGCAGGCTTGATGCACGCGGCTGCAGGACAATTGGCTTCAAAATAAATATTATGCGTATTCTAATTTATTCCTATAACTACTATCCAGAGCCGATCGGCATTGCCCCCCTGATGACAGAACTAGCGCAAGGCTTAGTCAAGCGCGGCCACCAAGTCCGAGTCGTCACAGGAATGCCCAACTATCCCCAGCGCCGGATTTATCCGCAATATGAGGGCAAATTTTACCTCACAGAAGAACACAACGGCGTCACAATTCAGCGCAGCTATCTGCGCGTCAACGGCCCCCACCCCAGCCTCCTAGACCGACTTGTCCTAGACGGCAGTTTTGTCGTCTCCAGCGCCGTCCAAGCCTTCAGAGGCTGGCGTCCCGACGTGATTTTCTCGACAATGCCCCCTTTACCGATTTGCGTCCCAGTCGCCTTTTACGGCTGGATTCGCGCTTGCCCGATCGTCCTCAACGTTCAGGATATCGTCTCAGAAGCAGCCGTGCGCGTCGGCTTGGTCAAAAAAAACGGACTGCTAGTTCGCATTGCTGACGCTTTGGAAAAATTGGCCTACAGCACAGCCAGCCAAGTCAGCGTCATCGACAGCGGTTTTGTCACCAAATTGCACTCTCAAGGAGTACCCCCCGAAAAAATAGTTTGCGTTCCCAATTGGGTTGATGTTAATTTCATTCGGCCCTTACCCAAAGAAAGTAACTCATTTCGAGAAACCCACAAACTCAAGGGCAAATTTGTCGTTCTCTATGCAGGCAATATTGCCCTAACTCAAGGCTTGCAAACAGTTGTCCAAGCAGCGGCTCGTTTGAAACACATAACCGAAATTGCTTTTGTAATTGTGGGGGAATCAACAGCCTTGGCGCGCTTGCAACAAGATTGCGAAACTTACAAAGCTAATAATGTAATGCTGCTACCATTTGAACCGCGAGAAAAATTGCCCGAATTGTTAGCTGCTGCTGATGTTAGTTTAGTCGTACAAAAGCGTCGCGTTACTAACTTCAATATGCCTTCAAAAATTCAAGTAATTCTCGCCAGCGGCAGGGCAATTTTGGCGTCGGTGCCCGAAACCGGTACGGCCCAGAAAGCAGTGCAGCAAAGCGGTGGCGGGGTGGTGGTAGCGCCGGAAGATCCGCAGGCTTTGGCTGATGCAGTTGAAGATTTGTACTTGCATCCTGCTAAGGTGGATGCCTTGGGCGAGCAAGGCAGAAATTATGCTGTGGAGAATTACGGATTTGAGGAAGCTTTGAATCATTATGAAGCTTTATTTGCGGCGGTGGCAGCGAGTCATGGTGAGAAAATATTGGAGCCTTTGCCGAAATAAGATAAGCGCTTGAAACCGCCCGTGCTTACAGTGGCAAAAGATGTTCTGATCACTACAGAACGAACGCTCGTTAAGATAAACGCCCAAAAAATGAAAGACTGAGGATTGATCGATTTAATTCCCCAATATACCAGCACCGGAACTGTGCCCGCCGCCATCCAGACAGCCATTACTGCCCCGATTCAAAGTAAAATAGCGATAACTTATAAAGGATTTTTGACGGCCAGTAACGGCCATTTCGATTAAGCTTTTTAGCGAAAATCCCCTTTTCAACAAAATGGCAATCAAAATTACCATCGAAGCCCGAAGTGGAGCAACTATAAAATAACCTTTGATGGCACTGACTAAAAGTAGAATAAATGAAATATAGCCTTTCGAGCGAAAGATGAGGTACTCATGGGCATAGGGCTAATGGCATACCTCACTTTTTTGAGAACCGCTATAATTACAAAAAATAGCACATCCCTTATTGATGGGCTTTCATGTATTCTCTTAGTAAGGCGTTGATCTGGGTCTGATAACCACGACCTTGAGATTTAAACCACTCCAAAACATCACTGTCAATGCGTAAGGTAACTTGAGCTTTAGTCTTAGGGTTGGGCAAGCCTCGCCGAACTACGGCTTTAGCAAACATTTCAGGCGTAATTTCCGGGCAATCAGAGAAATCAATATCTTCATCAGTCATGGCATCTAGGCGTTCCCAATCAGTTTGAGATTTGCTCGAAGTAAATTCGTTGTTCATATTTAGTTGCTTTTCTAGCGGAAATAATGCGGGTATATTCCTCTCGTTCTGTATGGACAATAGCGACTACTCGCCCTTGCAACAAACCAAAAGTCACAAACCTCTGCTCCCCATAACTGAATCGTTCGTCCTCAACCGTAACGATTTCTCCATCAAAAACTAATGGAACGTCGATAAAGTCAATTCCATGTTTGCTAAGGTTGGTAAGACGTTTAGTCTCATCCCACTCAAATTCCATACCTTGATTGTTACTAGATATTGTAACTACAATTTGTAGTTACAGCCACTTACTTTAACATATCTTTGGATTGTTCAGGTAGAGCCGATCGCCGCCTTCGCCCCTCCCCATCCCAGATATCACCACACCCCCGCGTGCCCGACACCGCAGCCGATCGAAACAAAACGCTAAAATAGTAGCTCATACAATTTTGGAGTTAATACTTGGCACTTGCACCCGCGCGCGAAAACGTCCTAGCTTGGCTCTGTGACCGCGTTCCTGCTGCCCGCATCAAACACATCCTCGGAGTCGAACAAGTAGCAGGTGACTTGGCTCGCCATTACGGCCTCGACGAAGCAAAAGCCCGAACTGCCGGTTTGTTGCACGATTTGGCAAAATACTTCAAACCTCAACTGCTGCTGCACATGGCCCAGAAGGAAGGTTTAGAGTTAGACTCAGTGTTGGAAGCACACCCGCATTTGCTGCACGCAGACGCCAGCGCGATCGTCGCCAGAGACGAATTCGGGGTGGTCGATCGAGAAATTTTGGACGCCATCGCCCATCACACCCTCGGCAGACCAAACATGAGTCAGCTCAGTTGTACCGTATTTGTAGCAGATACCATAGAGCCGAGCCGCGGCAACACAGCCGAACTAGAAGCACTGCGCGAGGCAAGCTGGCAAAATCTTTATGCAGCCGTGTGGCAAACTAGCGATTATTCTCTTAAATATTTGCTAGAAACTCGCTGCTACATCCACCCCCGCACCGTACTTACGCGGAATTGGGCGCTGCAAATGGCCCGCGAATCGCCGGAAAGAGGAAATTCGACAGAAAAGTCGATCGAACAAATCACAAGTTAAAAGTAAAATTTACCAGAAATCCTGTCCTTACTTTTAGCTTCAACCTAACTCCTATTTCCCGTCTCAAACTGCCAACAACCGAAAGCGAATAGCGCACCCATTTCCCCTTACCCTATCAATTAGGAAATTAAACACTGAATGTCAGATCTAACTCAACTCGAATATTCCAGGGCCCAGTCTACAGCAACGGCCGGCACCTCCTCAGACGAAGCCCGTGGCATGATCATGACCGTTGCCCAAGCAGCCGATGACCGCAAAGCAGTAGATATTGTATTGCTCCGGGTGGCAGAAGTATGCTATTTGGCAGACTACTTTGCGATCATCACCGGATTTTCCAATGTCCAGGTACGAGCCATCTCCCAAGCGATAGCAGACCAAGTGGAAGAAGAGTGGCAACGCTTGCCACTGCGTACACAAGGCCTATCAGATGCTAGTTGGGTCGTCATGGACTACGGCGACGCGATCATTCACATTTTGAAGCCTCAAGAGCGGGAGTTCTACAATTTAGAAGCGTTCTGGGGACACGCCGAACGCATTGACTTTTCCCCCACGCTGTGAGGATGGCTAATGTGAAAAACGTTTCTGCTTCTATTTGTCCAGTTCCGCAAGAACAGCGACCGATCAATGAATACCAAGAACTTAAAGAATCCTGGTTTTTTAGCTGGGTAACACTCAATTGGCCCGGATACCTGGCAAAACTAGCTTGGGTTTGGGCTTGGAGTTGCTTGGTATCGGTGCCGATAGCTGCTTCTAGCTTTGCTCCTGTCAAGTATCCAGCTCAGTTTGTCCTGTGCGGTGCCGCAGGTGCCAGTTTTATTCTAGGATTAGCTTTGCTGCGGCTCTACTTGGGTTGGTTCTACGTGCGATCGCGCCTTTCAAATCCCACGGTCGTCTACGAAGAGTCTGGCTGGTACGATTGTCAATCTTGGCCTAAAACTCCCGAAGTTTTGCTTCAAGACCAGTTGATTGTCAACTACCAACTAGAACCAATTCTCCGGCGTCTGCGGCAGACATTTTATGGTTTGACAGTGTTGCTGGTTGCCGGGGGACTAATTTGGAGTTGTTTGTAATCGGGAATGGAAGGGAGTTTTGAGTTTTGAGATTGCCGCGCACAGCCAACAACACACACGGAGTGCATGAGTGAGAAACGATCGCCGAAAGATTAACTTTATAACTCTTAACTGGCAGCTCGCAACTCATAACTTCCACCGGCCCCAATCTAAAATCTAAAATCTAAAATCTAAAATTGATATGACAAGGGGAAAACGAACCCAAGCTCCCGAACTGGAAGTCACACTGCTGCGCGAAGGTATTGTAGAATCGAGGCACCGCGCCCAGGCCGCTGTCTGCGACAACCGCGGGCGCGTTCTGTCTGTTGCTGGTAACTCGGAAACGGCCTCATTTGTCCGTTCTTCACTCAAGCCTTTTCAAGCTTTGGCGGTGACGGGGACTGGCACTTTAGAACGCTACGAATTGACCGATCGAGATTTAGCGATTATTTGCAGTTCCCATCAAGGTACGATCGAGCAATCGCGCCAGGTATTTAACGTCCTGTGGCGCTGCGACATTGACCCCTCTAAACTTCAATGCCCCATTCCCGAAGGCAAAAAGAGCGCCCTGCAATACAACTGCTCCGGCAAACACGCCGGAATGCTGGCTGTCTGTCAGCAACTGCACTGGCCTCTGGACACTTATTTACGCCGCAAACATCCTGTCCAGCAGCTTATTTTGGGCAAAGTGGCTGACCTGCTGGCAATGCCTGCCGAAGAGTTTATCAGCGCTCGCGACGACTGCGGCGCTCCTACCTATCTGTTGCAGTTGGGGCAAATGGCGTCTTTGTATGCTCAGTTAGCCTCCGGCAACAATGTGGATATGGAGCGGATTGTCCGCGCTATGACTCATCACCCGATGATGGTTGCCGGTGAGGGCAAATTTGATACGGAACTGATGCGTTTGACTCAAGGGGAATTGGTGAGCAAGTCCGGCGCCGAAGGGGTGCAGTGCATTGGCCGCGTTGGCGAAGGCATGGGCTTGGCAATTAAGGTGACGGATGGGGGAAAGCGCGCTCAATTTGCTGTGGCGATTCACTTGCTCAAGCAGTTGGGGTGGATTACTCCGACGATCGCCGAAACTCTGGCGGAGACTTACCTCACTCTCAGTGAGTTCAAGCGATTGGAGGTAATCGGGGAAGTTTCGATGCTTTAGGGCGATCGAGACTGGCTCGCCGATTTGAGCAACCCCTCCCACAATCTAAAAAGTTTTTTTGATTTAGGGGTTGCAATTTTCCGAAAGATATGTTTATATTAATAAAGATACAAAAAACGACGCGGGATAGAGCAGCCTGGTAGCTCGTCGGGCTCATAACCCGAAGGTCAGTGGTTCAAATCCACTTCCCGCCACCAAATTCAAGCGAACCCTGTAATCGTTAAGGTTTCAGGGTTTTGTTTTTGGAAACCACTAAAGAGAGATAAAGCGACGCGGGATAGAGCAGCCTGGTAGCTCGTCGGGCTCATAACCCGAAGGTCAGTGGTTCAAATCCACTTCCCGCCACCAAATTAAACAAGACAAGCCCCGGCAGCCTAAAAGTTGCTGGGGTTTGTTTTATGCCGTCTGTTTGATGGCGTCTGCGATCGCATCTTCGACAGATTGAAAGCAGTTTATTTTAGGCGGCAACAAAAATGAGGACACAGCAGCGCTGTGTCCCTAGTGTATATTTGTATTTTTATGTTTGAGAAAAAATAAGACCCACCCTCAACCCAAACACTTAACCCTATACTTTTCGACGACCGTTTGTGCAAGCTTTATTTGTCAAAAAATTGCAATCCGATATCCATATTTTTTAACCCACATTCCGCAGATGTGATTATCTTACTGGTATTTTTCAAAAATCAAAGCCATAAAGCTTTTTTTAGTCTAACTA